>CAZTOF010000878.1:0-3648 GCA_964615515.1 uncultured Gemmatimonadaceae bacterium | reverse complement strand
AGCGGAGCGGCCAGCCCGGATGCATCGCCGCTCGAATGCCGGGGGGATTTTGTCCACGGGCTGCTAGGGGCCGTCAGACCTCCCAGCCCGCCCGGTACTCCCGCGTCAGGTACCGGTTCGCGTCTTCCACGTTGGTGATCCGCATGGCGTCCGCGTCGTAACGGATCTTCCTTCCCTGGCCGGCCCTTAGCGCCACGACGCCCAGCAGCATGACCTCGGTCAGCCGTGACGCATACTCGAAGGGGCTCGACGCCTCGCCGCCCTCCTTGCATGCCTTCACCCAGTTCATCTGGTGGGTGCCCTCGATGCGCGGATAGCTCTGTGGCACGGCCTCGGCTTCCGCCTCCAGCGACTCGGGGAAGAGCTTCGGGTTGCGACCGTAGGTGCCGTGCATGAGGATCCCGCGCTCGCCGACCATCATGACTCCGCCACCGCGGTTCAGCTCCACTTCGTCGGGTAGCGACCGGGGGCGCGGGGGCATGAGCCCGCCGTCGTACCAGTGCATGTCGACGGGGGGCATGCCGTCCCGGGCCGGGAACTCGAAGTGGGCCCGCATGGAGTGCGGGTAGGATGCGGGGTCGTCGTCCGGGCCGCCCCAGGGGGTCGAGGTGGCTTCGATGGTGGTCGGGTAGGTGAGCCCCAGGGCCCAGTACGGGTGGTCGACGAGGTGGGCGCCCATGTCTCCCAGCGCGCTGACCCCGAAGTCGACCCAGCCGCGCCAGTTGAAGGGGTGGTAGACGGGGTGGTAGGGGATTTCCTTCGGGGTCGGACCCAGGTAGAGATTCCAGTTCATGCCCACGGGCGCGGGGTAGCCGGCGTCCATGACGTCCGCGGTCATGGCGAGGATCGCGCCCCGGTTCCACTGTTGGTACCAGCCCGGCTTGAGCCCCTCCTCCCAGCGCGCTGGGCGCCGGAAGCCCTGGGGCCAGATGGGGCGATTGGTCCAGATGTGCACTTCGGTCACGTCGCCCAGGACACCCGCCTGCACCCACTCGTTGATGAGGCGCGCCCCATCCTCGGAGTGTCCCTGGTTGCCCATCTGCGTCACCACCCCCGTGCGCTGCGCGATTTCGTTGAGCGCACGCGCCTCGTGCACGGTGTAGGTGAGCGGCTTCTCGACGTAGACGTGCTTCCCGGCCTCCATCGCGGCCCTGGCAATGGGCGCGTGCAGGTGGTCGGGCGTCGCGACGAGCACCGCGTCCAGGTCCCCCTCGCGGTCCAGCAGCTCGCGAAAGTCGGTGTACTGGCGCGCCTGCAGGAACTGTTCTCGCCAGCGGTGGCCCTTCTCGCGCGGGTTGCCGTCGCCGTCGGTCAGGCGCTCCTGGACCCGCCGGTGCACCACGCCGAAGTCGACGTCACAGATCGCGGCGATGTGCTCGGTGCCGAACTCCTGGGCGTTCTCGGTGCCCTGCCCGCCGACGCCGATGATCGCGAGGTTCAGCCGGTCGGACGGCGCCTGGTGTCCCCGGCCGCCGAGCACGTGGCGCGGGACGATCATCGCGCCCATCGCGAGCCTGGAACTGCGGTCCACGAAATCCCTGCGGTTCAGCTTGTCGGACACGGTTGGTCTCTCCACATCGGGATTTGCTACGCGGGACTGCTAGGCGTCCGCCCCACCGCCGCTGACCGCCGCAACGGCCTCGGCTTCGGACTCGTACACGGAGATGACGCCGTCGAACCCGCTGGCGGCCAGAACCTTGCGAACCGTGCGGGCCAGTTCGCAGATCGCGAATGCCTGACCGGGCTGGTCGAACCGCTTCGCGGTCGTCAGCAGAACGCGGAGGCCGGCGCTGCTCAGATACGGAACCTGAGCGAAGTTGACAATCAATGCCGGATCGTTCGGCCCGATGCCGCCCTCGAGCGCGCTCTGCCAATCCAGGTAGTCGGCGCTGTAGATCCGCCCGATCGGATTCGCGACGAGGACTCCCTCGTTCCGCGACCAGTCGACCTTTATCTCCATGGTTTCCTTGTTCTCCTGTGTGTCTAGGCGCGAGCCGCCCAAGCCTCCAGCAGCTCCGTCTCCATCTGTAGCATGGCTTCCGTCGATATCGCTTCGCCACCCACGGCACCCGGCTTGCGCGGTCCCGCCCGCAACGCGCCGCCCGGGCGGTCCTCTTCGGTAAGGCCCTTCCACCACTCCAACGTGTCGCTGACGGTGTCGGCCAGGGGGCGGCTGGTGAAGCCGGTCGCGATGGCGCGCGAGATGTCCATGCGGTGGGCCCCGCCGAAATCACCGGTGGTGGGACTCCAGATGGGGAAGAAGATCTTCTGCTCTTCGATGAACCCGGCGTCGATCCAGTGGAAGGTGGCGTCACCTCCCCCGACCTTCCGGCAGGTCTCGAGCATGGCTCCCATGGTGAGGGGCTCGACCGGCCCCACGCCGTTGAAGACGCCCCCGAGCCCGTCCTCCAGCATGCGCATCACCCAGCCGGCCAGATCCCTCGCATCGATGAACTGGACCGGGTCGCCGGGGGTGCCCGGCACCGCCACGTCGCCGCCCATCGACACCCGGACGGGCCAGTAGGTCCATCGGTCGCTGGGGTCGCCGGGGCCGACGATGAAGCCCGGGCGCACGATGTTCGCGCGTTCGCCGAACACCTCCTGGACGGCCTCTTCGCAGAGCGCCTTGAGCGGTCCATAGGTGGCGCCCGTGACCTGTTCCACGGTGGGGTCGTCCAACACGCCCACCTCGTAGTCCTCCGTGATCCCGGCGGGCGTGAGGTCCCTGTAGGCCGAAATGGACGAGACGAACAGGTAGCGCCCCGAGTCGGCGAGCAGCTGCGCCGAATCGCGGACGTGCCGCGGGACATACCCCGAGTTGTCGATGACCGCGTCCCAGCTGCGGCCCTCCAGCGCCGCGAGGTCCCCGTCCCGGTCGCCCACGAGCTTCTCCAGCTCCGGGAAGAGGTGCGGATTGGTGCGCCCCCGGTTGAAGAGGGTCACCGTGTGGCCGCGGGACAGGGCGTAGCGCACCATGTGGGGGCCGATGAACCCGGTGCCGCCCAGAATGAGGATCTTCATCGAGGCCGGGGTGCCGGCGGCCCGGCCGGACGCCGGGCGGCCAGCCAGGCCCAGGCCGAGGGCGCCGGCCGCAGTGGCGGTCGTTCTCAGGAATTCGCGCCTGTTCTGCCGGTGGGTCATCTGGTGGTTCCTACGGTTGTGGCGGACAGCGGGATACGGTTCTCCGTGCAAGGTGACCGCGGTAGACCGGTTGTGGACCCGGGAATGTACAGAACGGCGGACGTTTCGGAAACAAGTTTGGAGACCGGGGTTGCCCTCGGTGCCCGAATCACCGCAGGCTTGAGGGTCGTGCAGTCCGCGGATGAACCCGGGCGAAATCCGTGGTGGTTTTGTCCACGGGCTCCCGGACACACTCTTGGCCGAAACGAACGTGGAGAGAGACAGCCGATGTCGATGGAGCGCCGTGTTTTCCTCAGGAGGCTGACCTCGGCCGGTGGCGGGGCGATGTTCGCGCCGTCGCTGGCGGGGCTGATCAGGTGGAACGATGGGGGCTGGATGAAGGGGTGGGGCGCCGGCGAGGGAGGCGCGGACCGGAGCCGCCGGATCGCGAGTCCCTTCATCGAGCCTTACGGGCGACTCGTGGCGAGCCCGGACTGCCCCGAAATCGAGATCCCCGAGAGCTTCCGT
>CAZTOF010000877.1:0-3381 GCA_964615515.1 uncultured Gemmatimonadaceae bacterium | reverse complement strand
GCCGGGTTCGGGTGGGGGCTGAAGGCGAACTTCGATGTCCTGATCGAAATGGACGCCGACCTGTCACACCCCGCCGAGCGGCTTCCGGCGCTGGTGGAGGCCCTCGAGGAGGTGGATGTGGCGGTCGGATCGCGCTACGTCGGGGGACGCATTACCGTCGTGAACTGGCCGCTCAGCCGGCTCATGATCAGCCTCTTCGGCTCGTGGTACGCCCGCTTGATCACCCGCCTCCCGGTCAACGACGCCACCGGAGGGTTCAACGCCTTCCGCCGCGAGGTGATCGAGGCCGTGGGACTCGACCGGATCCAGTCGAACGGCTACAGCTTCCAGATCGAACTCAAGCTGCGGGCCTGGAGGGCCGGGTTCACGGTGCGGGAGGTGCCGATCGTCTTCACCGAGCGTGACAGCGGCGAATCGAAAATGTCGGGGCGGATCATCCGCGAAGCGGTGTGGAGGGTCTGGAAGCTGCGTCTCCTCGACATGCTGGGAAGGTTGTAGCCAGGAGAAGACCCCCGAGCGGCGAGGCGTCGCTCTCGATAGGGACGCTCCCGGACACTGGCGGACGGCCCGAGCACGGGCCAGTTTCCCGCCATGATCCGTTCAGCGCTTCTGTGGGCCTCGGAAAACAGCTGGTGCAGGAACACGCTCCCCAGGTACGGCTTCGTGAGGCGCGCGGTGCGCCGCTTCATGCCCGGCGAGACCCTGGAGGACGCGTTGGCGGCGGCGCGGTCGATGGCGGAGCGGCACCGCATTGCGTCTCTGATCACCTTGCTCGGCGAGAATGTCTCCGACAGGGCGGAGGCGCGCGCCGCCGCGGATCACTACGTCGGCGCGGCGGAGGCGGTCGCCAGGGCGGGGCTGGATGCCGAACTGTCCCTCAAACCCACCCACCTGGGTCTCGACCTGGGTTTCGATGTGGCCGAGGAAAACATCCGCCGGGTCACCGAGGCCGCCGGAGCACACGGGAACTGGGTCTGGGTCGACATGGAGTACAGCCGGTACGTGGATCCCACGCTGGAGCTCTATCGTGCCGTCCGTGCAGACCACAAGCGGGTCGGAGTCTGTCTCCAATCGTATCTGCACCGGACTCCGGAAGACCTCGAGTCCCTGGTCCCCCTGGGCGCCGCGATCCGCCTGGTGAAGGGAGCCTACGCCGAACCCCCCGAAATCGCGCTGCCGGTCAAGGCGGACGTGGACCAGGCCTTCTTCGACCAGGCGGTCCGGCTGCTGGCACCGGACGCCCGCGCGGCGGGAGTGCGAGTGGGGATCGCGACCCACGACGCGGCGCTCATCCGGCGGATCGACGCCTGGGCCGGGGCGAACGGGGTGGAACCGGGTGCCTTCGAGTACCAGATGCTATACGGAATCGCGGGCCAGGAGCAGCGGCGTCTGGCACGGGAGGACAGGGGCGTCCGGGTTCTCATCAGCTACGGCGCGCACTGGTTCCCGTGGTATGCCCGCCGCCTGGCCGAGCGTCCGGCGAACATCGGGTTCGTATTGCGGAGCCTGCTGCCGCGGTGACGGCCCCCATGGTGTGCCCCCGTGCGCTCCCGTGCGCTTTTCTGCCGTAGGGGACCGGGGAAACCCCGAAAAAGGCCCCAGAATCGCCCCAGATGCCGTTGAGGGCTCCGGAGGGGGGGTGCCCCCGGAAAACCCTTATTGCCGCCAGCGTCGATCCTGCGTACTCTGGGGGCATCGTAGACGTACCGGGAGAGGCCCGATGTCGGGTCGCCCGCCGAATAGAACAGCCCCGGAGCGGGCGAATAGGTGGGAACCCTGCGGTTTACCTTTTCCGTGGCGTCTACGAACGGCCCGGCTCCCGTGGAGACCGGGCGCAGCCGAGGAAAGGAGGACCGCCAAAAATGGCGCGACCCAGACGAAAGGCGTGGCATTCCGTGGACGGGCGGGTGTACCACGTCTGCCGAAGCTGTCCGGCGGGACGTGCGATCCACGAGAAGAACCGCCAGGAGGGACGGGCCGACAAGCCGATCTGCGGCGAATGCGCGTTCCTGATCCGGGAGAACGAATGCGATCCAACCCCATGACTCCATCGAGAGGAGATTTCCGATGAGAACCGCGGCAGTCCTACTGACGCTGGCCGCGCTCGCGGCCTGTGCCCACGATCCTCCGGCTTCCAAGGCCGGACTCTGGGAAGCCGCCCGAGAGGCGGCGGCGGACGATCCGCGCATCATGATGGCCCATCCCGAGGCCGCCAACTACGCCCCCCCCGGCTGGCCGCTGGAGATCGGCCAACGGATATCGATTTGGGACTGGAGAAGACTGGACAAACAGTTCGGGGATGCCTTCGGAATGGGAACGGTCTGGGTCGTGAGCAAAAGCGGGCTTTCGGGCGCGCTTCCGTTCGTGGCGGGGTTCGTGAACCCGCCGAGGGGTACGCCCCGCAGTTCCGATCCCTACTACATCGGCCACGTGCCGACGTGGCCGTCGTCTGAAGCGTGGCACCTGGAACCGGATATGCCGGAAGCGCTACTGGGCGTGGTGGACCTCGATGACGCGAGGTGGCGGAGCATTCGCACTAGCCCGCCGTTCGGAGACTTCACGGAAAGGGAAAGGTCCTTGAATTGAAGCCATACCGCCAGTTGATGGAGGAGGAGCGGGCGCGGTACTACGGGGAGGGCGCGTCATCGTAGGCGTTCGCGCCGGACTGCCCCTGGCGGGAGTGCTCGCCTTGCTGGCCGTCGTGACGGCCCAGAGAACGAATGCGGCAGGGACAACCCCCGTGCGTGCGTCGAGCACGAGTGGGATGACGCTTGGGAAATGCCGGAAGACGACTGGGCGGAGTGGTGGCGTGCGTGGCGGCACGCGAGCTGGATGAACCACCACGACGACGAGAGCATGAAGATGGCTTGCAACGATACGGTCTTCAGGCCCGGTCTCGCGGGCTTCCTGCTGCACGAGTACACCGTCGACGAAGACAACGAGATGCCGCCCCCGGGCAAGCACTGGTTCGTCTTCATGTGGGGGAAGAATCCGAGTACAGGTGCCGGGCGGACTGGGGCTCGTTCTACGACTACAGGGAATACGCTCAAAACATCGTCATCATCGTTCTGAACGAGAAACTCAAGCCGCAATAGGGCCGTGCCTGGGACACGTTCCAGCACGAACTTGCCCATTATGGGGGGGTTTCGGAGGAGGACGAGAAAAGGGCTCGAGAGTTGGAGGACTGCGGGAGGCGGAACAAGAACTTAGAGAAGAACGAGAGGAACCGCGGAAACTCCGGTGGGGTTGCCCCGCTTTCGCGGACGGTTAGTTGTTGGGGTTGATGGTGTATGATGTGGTTTCTTTTCTCGCCTCTCAAGGGTTAGAGAGGGGTTACGAGCGAAGCTGACGATGCGAGCGAGTGGGAGAAGCCCGGGGAGC
>CAZTOF010000876.1:0-2865 GCA_964615515.1 uncultured Gemmatimonadaceae bacterium | reverse complement strand
CCTGCGCACCGTCATCCTGCCGCAGGGGCGTTTCGCCCGTCTCCTGGTCGAGGACGCGCCGTCCGCCCGCACCGAGATCCTGCGCCAGGTGTGGCAAACCCGCGATCTCGAGGCGGCGGGGGAGGTGGCGGGGCAGAGGCTGGCCGAGGTCAGGACGCTGGCGGCGCGGTTGCGGGACGAGATGGAGCGCCATCCGGATGACCCCGGGGCGCACCTGGCCGATCTGACCTCCCGGGCGGACGCGGCGAGCCGTCGGGCGCTCGCTCTGGCCGATCTCCGCGACCGGTCCGAACGGGCCGCCGATACGCTTCGCAAGTCCGAGGCGGGGATCGCGGCGGCCCGGCGGGCGGACGAGCGCGTGACCCCGCCGGCGATGGACGAGCTGGCCGGCCGGCTGGCGCCGCTGGAGAGTCTGCAGCGCCGGATGGAGGCCGAAGCGACCGAACTCGAGGGGCGGGAGGCCGGGCTGAAGCGTGACCTCGACGGCATTCCCACGGACGACGGCCCCGACGATCGCGAGGTCGCGCGCACCCTGGCCGCGCTGGACGCGCTCCCGGCACAGGTGGCGAAGGCGGTCGAGGCCGCAGAGGCGATGCGGGGGGCGATCGCCGCCGAGGAGGCGGCTGCGCAGAAACATGTCCGGGCGACACAGGCCCTGGAATCGGCAAGTGACCGGGTGGCCCGGCACCAGGCGCAGGAGCCGCCCCTCGCGGAAACCGTCGGTTCCACCCGCGAGCTCCTGGCACAGGGCGAGCGCTGGTTCGAGAAGTGCAGCGACCTGCAGGAGCGGATCCGTTCGACGGAGGAGGGGTTGGCCAGGCACGAGCGGGAGACCGCCGAAGTCACCGCAAGGCTCGGCACCGCGCAGCGTGAATTGCAGGGGGCGCAGGAGGATCTGCAGCGCACTGACCGCGAGCTTGGCGAGGCGAGGCGCACCAACGCCGCCGCCGCCGCCGCCCACGGCCTCTGTCCGGGCGACGAATGTCCCGTCTGCCGGACCGGCCTTCCCGAGAACTGGGTCCCGCCGCGCGACATGGGTCTGGACGCGGCGCGCGAGGCGCACCGAAACGCGGGGACGCGAGCGAACGCGGCCGGCAAGGTCGTGGCCGAAGCCGAAGCGCAACAGCAATCGGGCCGGGAGAGGATGCGGGAGACCCGGAAGGATCTGGTTGATCTCCGTTCCGAGATCGCCGGCGCGCTCGGCCGGCTTGGCAGCGCGGCCGGGCTGGACGACGCCCTCCCGCTCGCGGGCGACACGCACCTGCCGGACCGGGAAGTGGTCCTCGCCCCGGCTCGGCAGCGATTCCGCGAAGCCGAGGCGAAGCTGGACCGGCACCGCACCGAGGCCCAGGCTCTACGCGAAGTGCATACCAGCACCCAGGTGGACGAGACCTCGGCCCGGCAGGCACTCGGGCACGCGCGCAACGACCTCGACAGAACCCGCAACACCGCCCACGAGACCCTCGGCGCTCTGAACCGGAACATTCACTCCATCCCGTCTCCATTCCGCCCCCGACTCGCCCTTCCCCCCGACCCCGTGGAACTGGAAACGGTCGACACCGCACCCGTCGACCGCGCCTCGTACACGGCCCGGGAGCGCGAGAAGATCCTCCAGTCGCGCAGCCGGGAACGGGACCGTCTGCGCGCCGGGATCGAAGAGGCCAGGACCGCGCTCAAGCGTCTCGACGAGAGCCGCAGGACCCGGGTCGAGAAGCCTCTACAGGCCATGGTGCGCGCGCTGGCCAACCACCGGACCGCTCTCGCGGACGCCGTCCGTGAATTGGCCGCCGAGACCGCGCTGCCCGCAGTCATCCACTACCCGGTGGACGCGGAGACGCTCCGGGAGGGGATCGGCCGCCTGCGCGACGCGATGGCCGCGGCACTGGCGATGGCAACGGACCTTCGTCGCCGCGCTCTCGCAGCCGCCGATGAGGCCCGCGGCGAAGCCCGCGAGGTCGCTGCCCAACTCGACCCTCCCGCCGACCCCGCCGACATCGAGGCCCTGGTACTGTCCACGGGCAAGGCCGCCACCGAGGCAGGCTACACGGCCCGGGCGGCGACGGAGACCCGCGCCGCCTTCGCCGCCATCCTCGACGACCTCCTGAGGCTCCGCCGGACCGCCGACGAGGTGACCGCACTGGAACTCGCCCTGGGCGACCTCGACGCCGCGCTCAAGCCCGGCGCATTCCTCAAGTGGCTCACCCTGCGACGGTCGCGCGACCTGCTGGTGTACGCGTCCAGGATGCTGCAGGAGATGACCGCCGACCGCTACAGCTTCGCCGACCCGGGCGACCTGGAGGACCAGCAGTGGCTCGTGCTCGACAACGACTCCGGCCAGGCGCGCTCCCCCGCCAGCCTCTCGGGGGGCGAGCAGTTCATCGGGTCGCTGGCGCTCGCGCTCGGGATGGTGGAGATGATGGCCCGGAGCGGCGGCCGCCTCGAGTCGCTCTTCCTCGACGAGGGCTTCGGGTCGCTGGACCGCAACAACCTGGACAGCGCCATCGAGGCGCTCTCGCAGGTGGCCGGGACGGGCCGGATGGTGGGCGTGATCTCGCATGTCGGCGCCGTAGCCGAGCAGATCGACGACGTGCTCGCAGTCACGCGGGGCGCGACTGGCAGCCGGGTGACATGGCTCTCACGCGCCCAGCGGCAGGAGCTCGCACGCTCCGACACGGGTCTTGAGGGAGCCTCGGCGCTGTCCGGTCTGCTTGATTAGAATTTGCTCAAAATGGTCAAATCGCCGGGCATCACCCCCCGTGCGCCAGAAACCGCTCCGCCTCGAGGGCCGCCATGCACCCCGTCCCCGCCGCCGAGACCGCCTGCCGGTAGAAGTCGTCCATCACGTCCCCCGCCGCGTACACACCC
>CAZTOF010000875.1:0-2126 GCA_964615515.1 uncultured Gemmatimonadaceae bacterium | reverse complement strand
GTGGCAACGCGGACCACGTCGCTCGCCGGTCACTCCGCGGACTCAGCCGCGAAGCCGACGGGCATCGACCGGCGGTGATCGGCCGCCGTCGGGAGAACGTCCGGTGACTGGCCGACCGGGGGGACTTGCGGACCCCCAACCGCGGACGCGCCGCCGCGGGGTTTGCAGGGGGATCGAAGGGGGGCGGAGCACCCCTCGCCAGCCCGCCGTGTTATACGGGGGGTATGCTGGCTTGTCCGAGTTAGCGCGGTCAAGCCAGCCCTGGGACACGCCCCTCCGAAACACCTCTCCGGGCGCCGCCCGGGACCATGTCCGGGCTCATTCTTCCACCTTCTCAAACACCATGCGGAACGGCTCCACCTCCGGGCACCGGATCACGGCGACGAACCGGTACGAGTGCCGTCGTCGTACGAACCACTCCGCCAGAATGGACCGGTCGCCGCCGCCTTCCACCTCGCCCGCTAAGGAGCACAACACGCCTCCAGGGTCATCCTCGTAGTAGTAGTCGACCCCGCCGAGCTCCAGCTCCAAGTACGGATTGTCCCAAGAACCGGCTACGTGTAGGGGGATCGCACTGGAGTCCCGCGTCAGGGCCTCCTTCAAGGCTCCGGACAAATCTCCGAGCACTCGCCGGGGTCCGGGTCCCGGTTCACGCTCCTCCTTCACAAGCCGAAGATGGGTCCACTGTCCCGGCTCCCCGTGTGTCCAAGTTCCGCTAACGGGGGGAACGTGCACCACCCTGACGCTCACCAGCACCAAGAACGCGAGCACCACCAGCGTCGTGAGTACCGCCTTGAGGTTCTTGATCGTATCCCTTTCGCCCGTAGTGCGGCCGAGAGGTCCCGGTGAGTCATTACCCACCCCAAACCTTCACCAGTAGAAGGAAGACACTCCCCGCAAGAACGCCCTGCAAGAACCCTCGCCACCGAGGATGCTCCTTCCATATCCACAAGCCAAGAAGTCCGCACGGAATCCATAGCAGCGAAGCGACATACCACCCCAACCAGAACGCCGTAGCCTCCAGCCACTCTTGCGCGCCGGGTTCAGCATCTTGGGCGGTGAGCGGGGATGTGGTAGCAGCCAACACGAGGATCAGGGGATACACGAGGGCTAGGAGAGAGAGACGGCGGGAAAACATCGGCACAACCTCCTATGCCAGCAACATTCCGGCCCGGCACTGCTCGGGTGGGGACCGGGCGGTGCGTCGAGTATGTAGGGGGTTGGGACAAGATCGCAAGCGACGCGACGAGCCTCCTGTACCTCCAGCGAGTCGGTGTTCATGATGCCGTAGCGCGTCTCGGACGATGTAGGGGTTGTCGCGGTTGTTGAACCACCGCCGGGGCAGGTCCACCTCGGCTTTCAAAGCTCAACCAGAGGTAGGTTTCCGGGACCTCGAAGAAGAGGCGGCAGCATGTGCGGGGGTCCCGCCATTCGGATCCGGTTTTCCCGCTCTCACGGCACGGTCCAGCAGGGTCCAGTCAAACCGCAGGAAACGCAGATCGTGCAGTCCTGTAAGTAGTTAGACGATTTCCTGCCGGGATTCTGGCGATTCACACTCCGCTCTGCCGGCGGCATCATCGAGCCGTTCACGAGGGGCGGGTGAAGGTCTCCGTGAACAGCGACGGGACGGTGCTCTTCTTCACGCCAAAGGGAAGGATGCTGGTCGACGCGCCGAGAGCGCCCAAAGCGGCTCGGCGTGGCGAGAGACCGGGCTTGCCACCCGTCCCAGCGGTTCATCCCGGCGCCCCGGCGAAGGGTGGTGGCCTCGCGCTCTCCAACGGAGCAGCGCTCTACCCCGATTCGCGGATTCCATGGGAGATCGAAGCGGCTGCCAGGGAGGCCATGGAGGATTCTCTCGAGAGTTGACCCGGAGACTGGCGTGGCCGGCACCTGGCAACCACCGGTAGCCGAATTCGGCACGAGGCCCAACTGGTCGAGCTCGTATCAGCTAGTCGGGCTCGTCTGGAGTGTGAAGTCCGTAGTCCTTCGTCGCCGAGGCTGCCGTTATGTAGCCGTCGACCACGTCTTCGTGGACGCGCTCGCGGGAACGCCGCCGGGGATCGCCGAGGCCGCCGCCCCCGGGCGTTTCCAGTACGATGCGGTGTCCCGGCGGCACCACTTCGCGG
>CAZTOF010000874.1:0-3770 GCA_964615515.1 uncultured Gemmatimonadaceae bacterium | reverse complement strand
GGCCGGGTGGTGCCGGACGGGGACGCGGAAGACGGTGCGGGGCCGGCCCGGCCGCGATGGACGGCTCCCGAGATGGATCCGGCCACCGAGGTGGACCTGCGGGGCCAGCGCGCCGACGAGGCCGAGGTCTCCCTCTCCCGTGCGCTGGACGCGGCGTCGGTCGCCGATCTGCGGGAGCTGAGGGTGATTCACGGCAAGGGGACCGGGGCGCTGCGCGAACGGGTCGCGGTCGTGCTGGACCGGGACACCCGGGTGGAGCGTTTCCGCGCCGGCAAGCCGGGCGAGGGGGGGTACGGGGTCACCGTGGCGAGGATCCGGTAGGATGGTTCCGGACGACGTGGTCGAAGAAGTCCGGGCCCGTGCCGACATCGTCGGCGTCATCGGGGAATTCGTCCAGCTCAGGAAGGCGGGGAAGGAGTTCCGCGGGCTCAGTCCCTTCAAGAAGGAGAAGACGCCCTCCTTCTACGTGATCCCGGCCAAGGCGTTCTTCCACGACTTCTCATCGGGCGAATCGGGCGACGTCTTCTCCTTCCTGATGAAGCACCAGGGGATGAGCTTCGTCGACGCGGTCAAGTACGTGGGGGCGCGCAGCGGCGTCGATGTCCGCGAGGTCGCCGGAAAGCGCGGCCGGGACGACCCCTGGCGCCCCTACTACGAAGCGTCCGCGTATGCCAACTCGTTCTTCCGGGAGCGCCTCTGGGAGTGGGAGGGTGGCGAAGCCGCCCGCGCCTACCTCGAGGGGCGCGGCATCGACCGCGAGGCGGGGGAACGCTTCGGACTGGGGTACGCGCCGGACGAGTGGGGGGCCTTCCGCGAAGCGGCTTCGGTCCACGGCCTGGACGAGGCGATGCTGCTCGATCTGGGTCTCCTCAAGAAGAGCGAGAAGGGCGGCGAGCCCTACGACGCCTTCCGCAACCGCGTCATCTTCCCGATCGAGTCGGTGGCCGGGCGCGTCCTCGCCTTCGGCGGCCGGCTCCTCGGCAAGGAAGGCAAGGGGTCGCCCAAGTACCTCAACTCGCCCGAGAGTCCGATCTTCCACAAGGGAGAGGTCCTGTACGGCCTGAGCTGGGCCCGCAACCACATCCGCCGCGACGGCGCCGTGCTGGTCGTCGAAGGCTTCATGGACGTCGTCTCGCTGGCGGCGGCGGAGATCCGCAACGTGGTCGCGCCGCTGGGAACGGCTCTGACGGAGAGGCATGCCGGCCTCCTGAAGCGCTACACGACGCAGGTGCGAATCCTCTTCGACAGCGATCCGGCCGGGCTCAGGGCAACCTTCCGCGCCGCCGACACGATGCTGGACCGGGGGCTGCACGTCTCGGTGGTCACGCTCCCGGACGGCGAAGACCCGGATTCGGTGGCGCGCTCGGGGGGTGCGGAGGCCGTGCGTGGCTACGTGGCTCAGGCCGTCGACGTGCTGGACCGCAAGATCGGGATACTGGGGGAGCGCGGCTACTTCGACTCGATCGAGAAGACCCGCCGGGCTCTGGACCGGCTGCTGCCGACGCTGCGGGCGGCCCGGGACGCGCGGCTGCGCGACATCTACCTGACGCGCGTGGCGGAGTGCACGGGGGTCCGGCGGGAGACCCTGGTGGGGGAGCTGCGGGCACTGGAACGCGAGCGGGTCCACCGCCCACCCGCTCGCCCCGTCCGTCGTGCGAGAAAACTCCCCGCTCCACAGCTTGGGCTGGAGCGGATGTTGCTGCTCCTCCTCGTCAAGGAGCGCGACTGGATCGAGAAGGCGGCCGAAAGGGTCGGCCCCTCGGACTTGGAGGACGGCACCAACCGTGTAATCTTCGAGGCACTGGTTGCAGATCCGGAACTGGTCGCGGTGCCCGATGATGCCACGGCCGAAGCCGTCCGGCGGTTCGAGCAGCTCATGGCCGACCCCGAGACGCTGGCGTCTCCGGCGCAGGTGTTCGACGATACGGTCGCGAAGATCGAAGCCAACGGGATCGACCGTCGGCTGGAGGCGAAGGAAGAGGAGATCCGCCGGGCCGGACCCGAGGAACTGCCGAGGCTGGTCATGGATAAAGAGAGGTTGATGGAGGAAAGGCGGGCCTTTCCCCTCGATTGGCGGCGGCCCACCAGAAAACTGATGGCTTTGGGAAGAACCCTGCAGGAGGGAGAAGACAGAAAGTGACGGTCGACACCGGCCCGGTCTCCAGCCGGCTGCTGGAGCTCCAGACGATGGACGGCAGGATCCGCGAAACACGAAACCGTATCGACGCATACGGTCCGCTCCTGGAGGAGGTTGAAGCGCCGGCCCTCCAGCTGGCCGAGGAAGCCGGGGTGACCGAAGGCAGGGTACGGGACCTGAAGCTGGAAGAGCGCCGGCTGCGGCTCGCGGCCGAGGAGAAGGCGGTGCGCGTGCAACGGTTGGAAGAGCGGCTGAAGCTGGTGCGAACGGTCCGCGAGGAGGCGGCGGTTCAGGCCGAGCTGGGGCTGGTGCGCGGGGCGCTGGACCAGGAGGAACAGGAAGTCGTGAACCTCCTGGACCAGATTTCGAGATTCGAGGAGCGGCTCGACCGGCAGCAGGCGGCCGTTGAGCAGGCCCGCGCCGCCGTCGATCCGCGCAGGGACGAACTGCTGGCCGAGCGGGAACTGGCCAGGTCGGAGGCCGCCTCGCTGGAGCGGAGCCGTGAAGACATCGCCGCCGCGGTCGACCCGCGGTACCTGCGCGTCTACGACCACCTCGCCCAGGGAGGCCGCCGACCCGCGGTTGCCCTCATGACCGAGGACGGGGCTTGCGGCTCCTGCTTCTCGGTCATCCCCCTCCAGCTCCAGAATGACATCCGCACGCGTGCGCCGCTGGTCCGGTGCGAGGCCTGCGGACTGATCGTGACCTCCCCCGGAGCGGCCGCCGAGTCCGAAGTCCCGGACATGGAGGCGGCCGATGCACCGGGTGGCCGATAGTCGGTCCGCGTTCTTTCCACGCCCCGTCTGGCGACTCCGCCCCCCGCCGGATCCGCGCACGGTCCGCGAACTGCAGCGCAGTCTGAGGTTGCCCGCGGCCCTCTGTCGGTTGCTGGCGGTTCGCGGACACGACGTTCCCGAGGCCGCGAAGTCGTTCCTGCGCCCCCTCCTGACGGCCCTGCACGATCCCGCCGGGCTCCGGGACGCCGAAGCGGCGGCGGTCCGGCTGGCGCGCGCCGTCGAAGATCGCGAAACGGTGGTGGTCCATGGGGACTACGATGTGGACGGCATCAGCGGGGCCGCCCTGCTGGCGCTGTGGATCCGCGCGCTCGGAGGCAGCGCCGAGGCCATCGTGCCCGACCGGCTCCGGCACGGCTACGATCTCTCGCGGGCGGGGGTGGAGAGGGCCGCGGCCCTGGGCGCGTCGGTGCTCGTCACCGTGGACTGCGGAATCGTCGCCCTGGAACCGGTGCGGCTCGCCACCGAGGCCGGAATGGACGTGATCGTGACAGACCATCACGCCCCGGGCCCCCGCCTTCCGGCCGCGCTGGCCGTCGTCAACCCCAATCGCCCGGGGTGTTCCTATCCCAACAGCGATCTCTGCGGCTCGGGGGTCGCCTTCAAGGTCGGCCAGCTCCTCGCGCGCAACCTGGGGCGGCCCGCCGACGAGAGCTGGGAGTACCTGGACCTGGTGGCGCTGGCGACGATCGCCGACCAGGTGCCGCTGCGGGGCGAGAACCGGGTCCTGGCCCGCTACGGGCTGAAGGCGCTTGCGCGGACTGGACGGCCGGGCCTGAGCGCATTGATGGAGTGCGCGAAGGTCGAGCGGGACAGGGAGATCGAGGCATGGATGGTGG
>CAZTOF010000873.1:0-2162 GCA_964615515.1 uncultured Gemmatimonadaceae bacterium | reverse complement strand
GTCCAGGACCCGGGACGGTACACCGCGACCGACCTCGACGAGGCGCTTCCCGCCGTTGCGAACGGCGTGGAAGGGGCAGTCCATGAGGTCTTCGACAGTTGGGTTACCGACCAGGCGCTTTTGGGCGACGTCTACCAGCATACGGGGACTTGGGCTGGCTACGACGATCCGGACCACGGCCGCACTAACTACAACAACAACGGTACCAGCTTTGAGCAGGGCGCATGGCTGAGGGCGCAGTGGTTCGCGATGGACGCCGAGGAACGCTTTAAGCGGGTCCTGGGCGATTCAGAGGCGGCTAGCAGCCCGTTGACCGCGCAGGTCAGGCTGGGGGGCGGCCTCGCGGACATGCTCCTCGGCATGACCGCCTGCGAGTCGGTGGGCTCGCCGTCCGGCAACCTGATGACCGACATGCAGATGTTGGCGCAAGCCGAACAGAAGCTCGGCGACGCCATGACCACGGCCCAGTCGGCCGGTCGACCCGAATACGCGATGGCTGCGCAGGCTGCCAGGGCTCAGGCCCGCATGTTGCAGGGTGACTGGTCCGGGGCGGTCGCGGACGCTTCGGCGATTCCGGCCGGGTTTGAGTACTACGCCGTCTTCAACGTTCAGAGCACCAACTCGGTCGTTCAGCTCACCACCAAGAACAACAACGAGGCCGCCGGTCTCATGTACAAGTGGTGGCCGCTGATCGCGAAGAGCGATGATCCGGGATTCATGATGGATCCCTTGAGCGGGATGCCGGACAAGCGCCTTCCGGTCTATTTCGATGGTGAAATCGCGACCGACAACGAGACCCCGCATTACAGCCAGTGGAAGTACGTCCAGGACACTGACGATATCCCCATGCTGCACTCCGATGGCATGCGCTTGATTGTTGCCGAGGCCATGGCGCGCTCCGGCGACTTCGCGGGTGCCACGGGGGTCCTGAACGAGTTGCGGGCGGCGGTGGGTCTCCCCGGGCATGAAGTGCCCACCAGTCCCGAGATGATGGCTGAAATCGTCCTTTGGGAGCGCTTCGCCGAGCACTTCATGGAAGGTCAACGCCTGATCGACCTGCGCCGCGCAGGTATCGTTCGCCAGATCTTCGAAGCGCTCAACGACCCCGACCGCCTGGGCGTCGGCCGGCCCACCCAGTGGCCGATGACCTCTACCGAGGCTCTCTACAATCCGAACATCGATGACGATCTGACCAAGAGGTGTCAGCCAAGGGCGTGATCGTGATTCGGATGCACTGAACTTCGGGGGAATCCCCGAGGTGGATGGGCGCGGCTCCCGTGGGTGGGGGTCGCGCCCATTCGATTTCGGGGTAACGCGCGGAGCCGCCCGTGCGGTTCGAGACGCCGCCGGGGCATCGGGCGGTATTCGGGCGCCTTCATGGCGGCGCGCTGCTCGACCGGTTAACTCCACCGGTCTAATATCGTTCAACTCCCGGGGCAATAGCTTCCCAATGCGGAGGCACAAGGAGCTATCGAGAGCCATCGACCCGACGGCGTCCAGGGCGGCGGACGCAGAGAGAGCCCGGAGGGGGGACGTATCGTGAGGCCTCGCCACTCCGGGACGGCCCCCGGGCGGGTCGCTAGGCGCGCTCGACAGGGGCCGTCCCGTGGTGTGCCATTTTCAAAGCCCGTTGACACCGCGTTCGTGTTCGAGCATGGGAATCGGCATCTCCCCGATGTGCGGGAGGCTTGGCGCTCCAGGCTGCCGATCCACAAGTTCCTTACCTGTGCCGAGGCCTCTCAACCGAACCTTCAATAGACGTCCACTCCACGAGGTTCGGATCGGGATCTTCAATGATGTGGGCGGTTTCCGCAAAGTAGTAGTTTGTGCCGGATTCCAGTGGCAGAGTCACCGTCGCCAAGGCGCTTCGCGAACATGTCTGTACGTCGTCCGCCGTAGTCGCACCTTCGTAGGGGTGCCATATGGGGCTCGAACTTACTTTGGCAGTTAAGGCTGCCCGCACGGTGTTGACCCGCTCCGAGGCCTTTGTAAAGCCCCAAAACTGGATTTCGTTGAACCCGATTAGTCCGCCTGTCCCCTTATTGCGCATTCCGACGATTCCGATCACCTGTTCCGACGAACCGATCACTGATTCCAGAAGATTCCGATCACCCTTGGTGAAGCGGAGGTCCACGGCGGTGCTGGAGGGTCGGGTTCAAGGG
>CAZTOF010000872.1:0-4472 GCA_964615515.1 uncultured Gemmatimonadaceae bacterium | reverse complement strand
GCGCGGATACCGCGACCAGTTGGCCAGCACCCTGCTCGTCCTCCCGTACTCCTTCCATCTCCGGACGACCGCCACCACCTCGATCTTGAGGCCGAGGTCCCAGAGCCCCTTCCAGAGATCGCCGTGCTTCGCGCCCCACGAGCGGATCGCCGTCGCGGTCTCGTAACCCGGTTCGGCGTAGACGAAGACGGCGCGCTCCGCCTCCAGCGCGATGGGCAGCCCGAGCGGAAAGAAGCGCCGGAGACCCCCGAGCGCGCCCCGGTAGACCCGTTGGGGAAGAAGCTCCCGCTCGATCCCGAGCGCCTCGAAGGCGGCCACCCGGTCGGCTTCGGTGGGCAGCCACGGCAGGCGGGGATGTTCGAGCACGTAGTCGAGCCCGAGCAGGCGCCGCATCGTCACCTCCGGCGACGTGATCCTCCGGCGGCGGCGGTCGCCCAAGCCGAGCGCCTTGTAGATCGGGCGACCGTGGATACGGCAGATCCGTCCGATGCCCTTGATGCCGGGCGGCTTCTCCTCGATGGCCACGCCCTGGGCGACGAGCTTGCGGACGGCGCGGCCCACCTTTTCGTGGTGGCACCCGAGAAAGCCCGTCCATTGCACGCGGGTGAACACGCCGCCGTGGCAGCAGGCGAGCGCGATCCATTCGGCGCGGCGTCCCTTCCAGCCCAGAGGCCTCAACGCCCCAGCCCGTTCTTTGTGGTCGGGGGCCGCCCCGCCCATCGCCGGGCCGACCCGTTGCTTCGGCGTCTCCATGCTCTCAACGGTGAAGAGCCGCTCGGATAGAAGTCAACCCACTCTCGGGCGACACCGTATCGCTTCCCAAGAAGCCGTCGAGCGACCGCAACGTCCGCGCATGGCTCGCAGGTCTTCGCGGCATGAGATTCGGGCGGCTGATGGTCACCGTTTCCGAATAACCCCCTTCGACTGGGGAAGAATTCCCCATCGAGTGGGGTGTTCAGCACTCTATTCGACGATGCGGCGATTCCCGAGACTTGTTGCGTCCATTGGCCGCGGTCCTTCGCGGCCATCACAACCAACCCTCAGAACAGGAGAATTCCGATGACGAGGGTGCTTTCCTTCCTTGCACTGGCCACGCTCTTCGCGACGGGTGTGGCCGTGGGCGGGACCGTTGGGCCTGCGCCCGTCTACGCGCAGACCGAGGAGACCTGCGAGCAGGACGAGTGCGATCCGGCTCCTTGGTGGAAGTTCTGGGCTAGTGACGAGTGCGTCATGAACCCGGGATACCTCACCGGTTGCGACTGGGTCGGCGACGACGAGTGCGCGACGTACGCGTGCGGTCAGAAGCTGCCGGGCGGCGGCAACGGCTCCGGAGACGACGACGAGTAGGTCCGCCCCGAATCGGGGGGTGGTGGGCGCGGGATGGCCTGCCGCCCCCTGGTTCGACCACACCAAGGGAGGAGACAGGGAAGAATGAAAGGAAGAAACGAATGATCAGCGTAGCAGCAACAGCGGTGGCCGTTGCCTTGCAGCAGGCGGTCGTGACCGGAGTGGTCCGTGACAGTACGGACCTGGAGCCGGTCGCTTTCGCGCGAGTGACGGTCGAGATCCCTGAGGTTCCCCCAAGGGAAACGGTCACTGACAGATTCGGTGCCTTTACGATGGCGGGACTCGATGCTGGCGATGCCATCGGCATCCTCACCGTGGATGCTTTCGCATATGCGCCTTGGCGCATGGAATTGGCGCATGCCTTGGACGGTGAACTCACGATCCTGCTTCGAGCGCAGCCGATCGCGCTTGAGGAGATACGCGTCAATGCACGACGGGCGGCCGACCCGTTGTCGTCGTCTCCGGGAGCCTTCGTGGTGGACCGGGAATTGGTGCGCGCACAGCCCGTGGTGCTGGAGACGGATGTGCTCCGCGCCACGGCCCTTTCCCCCGCCGCTTCGCCGGCGTCCGACTGGGTGGCGGCACCGTTCATTCGGGGCGGGGCGAGCGAGGGCACGCCGGTCTTCCTGGACGGAGTGCGGATCTTCAACCCGTTCCATGTCGGGGGATTCGTGGCGGCACTCAACGCCGAGGCCGTCAATCGCGTGACTCTGCTCACGGGATCGTCGAGCGAAGCGCTGGCGGTGGGGTCGCTCTCGGGTGCCATCGACGTGGCCACCCGGGATGGGGCACGGGACAGTTTCCGCTCCCGCGGCTCATTGGGGATCGCTTCGCTGCGCATGTCCGCCGAGGGACCGGTGGGTCAGTCGGCGTCGTTCCTCGTGGACGCCAGACGCTCATACATCGACCTGCTTACGGCGGGACTGGGAGCGATTCTGGACAACTCCACGGTGCCGTACTCCTTCGGCGACGTTCATGGAAAGTTCACGAAGGACCTCGGGGGCGTCCGCCGACTCTCGCTGACGGGCTACTGGAACGACGAAGGCCTCGATTCGAGGCCCCAAGACATCCCCGAGGGAGACGCGGCGCTGGGCCGGGCCTCAAGGGCGATCTGGGGGAACATGGCGCTGGCCGCGCACTACCGGGACCGGCTTGGCTCGGCCACCCTGGTCGATCTGAGCGTCGGGCACAGCCGGTTCTCGGGCGACTACACGGTGTTTCGGGGCAAGGCGATGGACGCCGACACCTCCTCGATCGTGCGCGGTATGATGGGCGAGTACCGGGCCGAAATGCGGCTCCGGCGGCAGTCCGGCATCGTGACCCTCGACGGAGGCGTACAGGCAACCCGTTTCGAGGCGTCACACAGCGCCGTCGGCAGTGAGTGGGACGGGAGCGACCCGCACGACCTATTCGAGGCGTTCGATCTTTCGCCCGCGGCGACGAGGATCGCTGCGTTCGGCAGCGCGAAGGCAACCATGGGCAGGGGGTTCGCGGTTGGAGGGGGCCTTCGCGCGGACCACTTCTTCGGCGTCGACGGGGCGCTGTCGCCCTTTGCGGAGGTTTCGTACCAGCGGCCCCGCTGGAAGGCTTGGCTCTCCGCCAGCAGGTCACACCAAGCCCTGTCGTCGATCCGCAGCGAAGAGCCGGTGTCGTCCAGCTATCTGGCCTACGACCTTCTGGCTCCGGTCCAAGAGGGTCCGCTTCTAAGGAACTCGGAAGTGGCGGGAGGCTGGGAGGGCGGCACCCACAGCGTGCGCGTTCGGGTGGAGGCCTTCGCCCGGCGGATGGACAATCTCCGCCTTCCCGCCTTGAACAACAATCCCATCGAGTCACTCATGCTCGTTGAGCCGTCCAAGCGCGAGTTGGGGAGCGGGACGGCCAAGGGGCTGGAGTCCACCTGGAGCTGGGCTCCGTCCGGCGGCGGGGCGACCGTGGTCGGCAGCTACCGCTGGGCCAAAGTGACCCGAACCATCGGCGGCCGCACCTATACGCCCCGATTCCACAGAGATCACGAAGGGGAGTTGAGTGCGAGCCTGCAACGTGGCGGCTCGACCTGGTCGGTGCGCTTTTCGGCGCGCAGCGGACAGCCGACGACGCCCATCGTGGCCTTCTTGCCTTTCGTCGCCTACCAGTCCCCCGATGCGCGCGTGGGCGGTCTCTACGACGATGTCCTGAACTTCGCCGGAGAGTACAACTCGGCGACGCTGCCGCCCTACCTTCGAATCGACGTGGGCTGGCGCGGCTCGAAGGACGTGAACTGGTTCGGCGGCGGAACGCTGACGCCTTTCGCCTCCATCGCCAATCTCTTCAGCCTTCCCAACGTCGTTGGCGTCGCGCCCGAGGAGCGTAGGGACGGCGTGACCGAGCGCGTGTACGCGCCACAGCTTCCAATGCTCCCGTTCCTGGGTCTCGAATTCCGATTCTAGGGACCACCAACCGATTGAGAGAGGATCTCATCATGCATGACAATTCGATAGACAGTGCTACGGGCTGCGGGGCCAAGCGCCGTGGGCACGGCCCTGCTCACCTCATCGCCGCATTGACGGCACTTGGCGCCGCCGTGGCTGCGGGCGCGTGCGACTACACGCATCCGACGGAGGTCTTCGTCCCGGACGAAGATGTCATAGCGATCGCCGCAGTGATCGGTGCGGGATTCGACACCGCCACCTTGCTTGCCACCTATCCGCACCGCGACAGCTTGGCCGGTCCGCCGGTGGTCGGTGCCCAACTGTCCGGTCCGGGATGGACGGCCACCTTCTCGCAGGGTCCAGACTCGCATACGCCAGAGGGTCTTTGGGCGTGCAATCTGATATCGGGGTCGGTGGCCTGGAAGGGGCCTGTATCATGCTTGCGCGCCCAGCTTCCAGAGCCAATCGAGGTGGGCGGCCGGTACACGCTGTCGGGCACTACGGAACTCGGCGCCTTCTCGGGAGCCACGACCGTCCCTTCCGCTCCGGTGCTCGTCGAGCCATCGGTGCGGTTCGTTGCCACGCCAACCGGTGACACGTTCGGCGTCGATGTACGATACGAGACTCCTGCCGGGGTGGAGTTCATCGTAGCGGAGGCCGCCAATGTCGTGCAGGTCGTCGTGGACAGCGCGGGCGACTTGAGCGAGGAGCCCAGAT
>CAZTOF010000871.1:0-12413 GCA_964615515.1 uncultured Gemmatimonadaceae bacterium | reverse complement strand
GTTTCGGGTGGGGCCGCCGGCGACGAGTCCGTCCATCCACGCGCCCTGGCGCTTGGTCTGCCGCGGAAACCAGTCCGTGTAGAAGGAGCCCAGGTGGACTTCCGCTTCGTCGCGGACCTCGAAGTACCCGGCATCGGGGTGCCACACGGCCGGGTTGTCCACCCGCCGCACCGACAGGCCGAAGAGGCGCTCCGCAATTTCGAAGAGTCCCGACTGGACCTCCTCGAGGGGAAACCAGGGGCGGAGCATCTCGTCGTCGACATCGAAGCGATCCTTGCGGAGCCCTTCCATGAGCCAGGCCACATCCCAGGGCTGGAGGGCTCCCAGGCCGCAGGCGCGGGCGTGGGCTTCCAGTTCGGCGGTGTCCCGTTCGTGGAAGGTCCGGGTGCCATCGATGAGCTCGTCGAGGAAGGCGCGGACGCGTCCGCCCGTACGGGCCATCAGCGTCTCGAGCCGGTAGTCCGGGAAGTCCGGGTAGCCGAGCAGCTTCGCCACCTCGCGCCGGGCCTCCAGGATGCGGGCGACGAGCGGCCGGTTGTCACGCTCGCCCGCCGTGCAGCGGTCGAGAAAGGCGGCGTGAATCTCGCGCCGGAGTCCGCGGTCGTCGGCGTGCTGGAGGACCGCCTGCACGCCGGGCATGTCGAGCGTGATCAGCCAGCCCTCCTCGCCGCGTCCGGAAGCGAGCTGTGCCGCGCGTTCCAGCGCGGTCTCGGGGAGTCCCGCGAGGGCGTCCACATCGGTGACCACCTTGCCGAATGCCGCGGTTTCCTCCAGGAGGTTCTCCTCGAACCTGCGGCCCAGCTCGGACAGCTCCAGACGCAGGTCCTCGAGGGCCTGCTTGTCGGCGGGGTTCAGGGCGGCACCGGCGCGGCGGAATTCGCGCAGCGTGCGCTCGATGTGGCGGCGGCGCAGGCCGGCCAGCGCCGTTCCGGCCGGCGAGACCTCGAAGTCGCGCAGGCGGCGATAGAGTCCCTCGTGATGGTGGAGGCGGCTCGAGAAGCGGGTGATTTCGGGGAGCGCGGCCGCGTACGCCTCCCGCAATTCGGGTGTGGCGTCGACGTTGTGGAGGTGGGAGACGGGGGACCAGGTGCGCTCCACCTCTTCGGTGATCGCGTCGAGTTCGCCGACCACTTCGTCGTACGAACCGCCCGACCCTGCGCCCAACTCCTCGATGCGCTCCTCGGCCCGCGTGAGGGTCTCCGTCACCGCGGGGCCCACGTCGCCGGGCCCGATGCGGTCGAAGGGGACCGGGAGGTCCCGGTCGAGCAGGGGGTTGCCGCTACCGGTCACGGTGGGTGCGCGCGGCCGTGCGAACCCGGCCGGGCGCGCTGGCTGCCGGCGGCCAGCACTCCGTCCACCCACTTGCGCGTTACGCCGGCAGCCTCGGAGAGGACGTCGTCCGCGGTTCGGCCCGAGCGTTTCAGCATTCCCAGCGAGTGATCCCCTCCCTCGAACACGTGCAGGGTGGCCCGGGGACCGACCCTCTCCAGGAGCGGGCGGAGAAGATCCAGGTCGGCGAGGCGGTCGCGCGTCCCCTGGTGGAACAGCATGGGACACGGGACGTCCATGAGATGGTCCCCGCGCACGCTCTCGCGGCGTCCCGGGGCGTGGAGGGGGAAGCCGAAGAACACGAGTCCCGCCGGGATCTCGGCACCGCCCTCGTGGAGGCGGCTCACGGTCTCCGCGCCGACGAGCGCCGCCGCCCGCGCCCGTTCCGCCACCAGCGTGGACGTCATCCGTCCCCCCATCGACTTGCCCCCGGCGAAGAGTGGCAGTCCGTCCGCCCATTCGCGCCCCGCCCGCAACGCCGACGCCGCTACGTTCACCAGCCTGCGCACGGGATCCGGCCGGCGGCGGCCCGACTCCATGTACTGGAAGTTGTAGCGCAGCGTCGAGATCCCCTCCCCCGCCAGAGCCCCGGCCAGCTTCTCCATCCAGGGGTGTGTCATGGGGGCTCCGGCCCCGTGCCCGAGAACCAGGAGGCACAAGGGGAAACGCGCCTCGGTGAGCAGCCCCGAGACCCTGGCATGGCCCTTTCCCTCGATCACCATGTGGTTCCGTAGCAGTTCGTGGATAGACCCGCGAGAACACCGGGAGCGGCGAGGCGCCCCTCCGTGGACAAGACCCCGCAAGCACGGGGAGCCGGCTTCGTAGCCTAACCGAACGTCCCTTTTCGGCGCCAGCGCGGAGTCCTGCCCCCGGCGGCCCCGGACCGGGTGGAGGTTGACGCTCGTGGACGCCCCATGAGAGCATTCAAGCGAACGGATGGCCGGGACGGCCCAGGGCTCAGCACCGCGCCGGAGGGCGGGCATGGACTTCATCAGAAGCATGATTTCGCGGGACCTCAAGACGGGGAAGTACGGCGGCCGGGTCGTCACCCGCTTCCCCCCCGAACCCAACGGCTTCCTGCACATCGGCCACGCCAAGTCGATCTGCCTCAACTTCGGGCTCGCCGGGGAACACCCGGGCGGACGCTGCCACCTGCGGCTGGACGACACCAACCCCGACACCGAGAGGGCCGAGTTCGTCGAGGCCATGAAGCGCGACATCCGCTGGCTCGGGTTCGATTGGGGCGAGCACCTGTATCACGCCTCCGACTACTTCGAACAGCTGTACAGCTACGCCCACGTCCTGATCGACAAGGGGCTCGCCTACGTGGACTCGTCCACGATGGACGAGATCCGGGAGCGCCGCGGAACCGTGACCACCCCGGGTGTGAACAGCCCCTGGCGCGACCGTTCCCGCGACGAGAACCGTGACCTCTTCCGCCGCATGCGGGCCGGCGAGTTCTCCGACGGGAGCCATGTTCTGAGGGCCAGGATCGACATGGCCCACCGCAACATGGTCATGCGCGACCCCCTGCTCTACCGGATCCGCCACTCGCACCACTACCGGCAGGGGGACGACTGGCCGATCTACCCGATGTACGACTTCGCACACTGCCTGTCGGACTCGGTGGAACGGGTCACCCATTCACTCTGCACACTCGAGTTCGAGAACAACCGCGAGATCTACGACTGGCTGCTGGAGCACGTCGACGCGCCGGTGCCGCGGCCCGAGCAGACCGAATTCGCGCCTCTGGTCCTCGACTACGTCATCACGAGCAAGCGCAAGTTGAAGGAACTCGTCCGGACCGGACACATGCGGGGCTGGGACGATCCGCGCATGCCCACGCTGGCGGGGCTCAGGCGGCGCGGCGTCACGCCCGAGGCGATCCGGGCCCTCTGCGACATGGTGGGGGTTGCGCGGGCCCAGTCGAGGGTGGACTTCGGCAAGTTCGAGTTCGCCGTGCGCGACGACCTGAACCGAAGGGCGCCCCGGGCCTTCTGCGTGCTGGACCCGCTCAGGGTGGTGCTGACCAACTACCCCGCCGGGCGCGAGGAGATCTTCCGCGCACCGCGCATGCCGGGCGAAGGCGGCGACCCGGGGACCCGCGAGCTTCCCTTCGGGCGGGTGCTCTACATCGACCGGGACGACTTCGCGGAGACTCCCCCCCCGGGCTTCCACCGGCTGCGGCCCGGGGGCCGGGTGCGCCTGAAGTACGCATGCGCGATCCGGTGTGACGCGGTGCTGAAGGACGCGGCCGGGCGCGTGACCGAGCTGCACTGCTCCCTGGACCCCGCGACCCGTGGAGGAGTGGCGCCGAAGGGACGCCGTGTGCGTGGGATCATCCACTGGGTGAAGGCGGACCGGGCGGTACCCGTGGAGGTCCGGCTCATCGACCGCATGTTCCGGGTCGCGGAGCCCCCGCCGGACGACATATTCGGAGCGTTGAATCCCGAGTCGGAGCGGGTGGTGACGGGTGCGCTCGCGGAACCGGGCGTGGCCGGAACTCCCCCGGGTACGCACTACCAGTTCGAGCGGCACGGGTACTTCTTCTCCGACCCCGTCGACTCGCGCGACGGCCACCTCGTCTTCAACCGCACCGTGACGCTGCGCGACGGCTGGGGCGCCCGGGCCCGGAGGGAGGTCGCGGGCACGGACGGGCCGGGAGCTTCCGGTTCCCGGTCCGGCGGCGGCGGCGAGCCCGGGACCGGCACCCGCCGGCTGTCGCCGGAGGAGTCGCTGGCCTCCGACCTTGACAGGCGCCGGTTCAGGGATCTGCGGTCCCTGGGTGTCGCCGAAGCGACCGCGGCGAGCCTGGTGCGGTCACCCGCGGCGCTCAAACTGTTCGGTGCCGCCCGCTCCCGGTATCCCGACGGCGCGGATTCGATCGCGGCCTGGCTTGTGAACGATTTCACAAGGCTGGCCGGCAGCGACGACGGGGCCGATCCGGCCCGGATCGAGGCCGAGGCTCTGGCCGACCTATCGCGCGCGGTCGATACGGGCGAACTCTCCCACCGTCAGGGTCGCACGGTTCTGGCCGCCCTGCTCCGGCGGGGAGGTTCGTTTGCGGAGGCGTGCTCCGCCGTCGACCTCACGGAAATCGGTGACGAGGCGACGCTGCGTGCGATGCTGCGGGAGATCGTCGCCGAATACCCCGACAAGGCGGCCGCCTACAAGGCGGGACGGTCCGGCCTGCTGGGGTTTTTCGTGGGACAGGTCATGCGGCGAACCGGCGGCAAGGCCGATCCCAGGGCGGCGAGCCGGCTTGCGGAGGCGGTTCTGATCGGCGACCGGGGACGATGACCCGCCGGCGGCCGCCTCCCCCGACCCCGGGTCCCGTCGCCGCGGGCACGGCCTTCGCAGTCTCGCGGTTCATCGGGGTGGGTCGAGCAGCCCGCGAAATCGGAAGCCGGGACCAACGTATGGTAGCTTCGGGCGTATCCGTCGCACGGCGTAGCGGGACAGCTCGCTGGAGCGTGGGGGAGAAACGCCGGACCCGGATCGGGGACACCTGATGGACGAAAACGCATCTGGCAGCAGCGACGCGGGAATCATCGCAACGGAGCCCGGAACCCGTGCGCACCGAGGCTCCCGGCGCACCGGCAGCGCGATTGCGGCGACGAGCCGGGCCGCCCGTCTCGTCCTGCTCACCGCCCTGATTCACCTCGGTCTCGCTGCTCAGGACCCCCGGCGGATCGCGCTGCAGGGCGCACGGACCGGCGTGGAGCCCGAACACGCCTCCGCCCTGGTCGCCCGCGGACAAGACCCCCACGCCATTCGGCCAGCCACGCATCCGGGCCGGGCGACGGCAACCCTGACCGGCGTCGTGCGCGACAGCGCCAGCCTGGGGCGGATCGCATTTGCGGAGGTTCGCGTCTCGTTGCCCGGAGCCGCCGACAGCCCGGTGTCCGGATACAGCGACCGCTTCGGGGCCTTCGTGATTCCGACCGTACCGTCCGGCCCGCTGCACATCGAGGCAAGCGCCTTCGGATACGCGGAGTGGGCCCGCGACTACGACGAACTCCCCGACGGCCCGGTCGAGATTCTCCTCGCGCCCGCTCCGTTCCTGCTCGACTCCCTGGGGGTCGAGGCCACGAACCGCACAGGGGACCCGGTCTCGTTCTCGCGGGACGCCTTCGTGGTGGACCCGGCCATGATCCGGGCCATGCCCGCAGTGCTGGAGCGCGACGTTCTGCGGGCACTCGCGATATCGCCGTCGGCCTCGGCACCGTCGGACTACGTGTCGGTCCCCTATGTCCGCGGCGGCACCGGTGACGGAACGCCCATCATGCTCGACGGGGTGCGCCTCTTCAACCCGTTTCACCTGGGTGGATTCCTCTCGGCGGTCAACGCCGAAGCCGTCGACCACGTGGCGCTGCTGCCCAGCTCCGGTGCCGGCGCACAGCACATCGGTTCGCTCTCGGGCGCCATCGAGATCGCCACGCGCGACGGGGCGCGCGACCGCCGCCGTGTGGCGGGGGCGGTGGGGCTGGCCTCCACGCGGCTCACGGTAGAGGGGCCGCTCGGCGAAAAAGCGTCCTACCTGTTCGACGGACGGCGCAGCTACGTCGACATCTTGTCCAAGGGGCTCGAGTGGGTGCGCATTATCGAAGACGATTTTCCTTACTCGTTTGCCGATCTGCACGCCAAGGTCACCGGGGACCTCGGTGTCTTCCGCCGCCTCTCCGTGACCGGGTACGTGAGCACGGAGGGGATCGCGTACGAGCGCAAGGTGGACTACGACCCGTTCGCCGGGATGGTCAGCAGCAGGGAGCGCTACGACTGGGGGAACGCCGCGGTTGCGGCGCACTACCGTGACCGGCTGGCCGGCGCCCTGCTGGATGTCACCATCGGGCACAGCCGGTTCGGAAACGACCAGCTCTACGTCGAGAATCTTCACCTCGGCCTGGTGGACACGGCGGTGTTCGGCACCGGACACATGACGGAGGACCGCGTTGACTTGGGCGCGACGTGGCATCTGTCCCTCGGCAGGCTCACCGCCGGTGCCCAGGCGATCCGGTTCGCCGGGGATCACGACTATCTGAGAACCGACTTCGAAGAGATACTGCCCCCGCTGGTACTGCGCGATCGTCAGTGGCGGTACGGGGCCTTTGCGAATCTGGACGCGCCGCTGGGCCGGACCTGGCGGACGCGGGCCGGCCTGCGATTGGACCGCTTTGACGGGGTCGCGAACACGTTGGCTCCCTTCGCCGAGGTGAGCTATGCGGGGGAATGGTGGGAGGCGCGGATCTCCGCTGCGCGCTCCTACCAGTCGCTGGCATCGTTGCGCATCGAGGAGGCCGTCAGTGCCAGCTTCCTGGCCTACGATCTCGTGGTACCGGTCAAACGAGGTCCGGTCCCGCACAACACGGAAATCACCGCCGGATGGGTGGGATCACGCGGCGACTGGCGCCTCCGGCTGGACGGGTACGCGAGAAAGATGGACAATCTCCGGCTGCCCGCGGTCCCGGTGGATCCGCTCGACGCGTTGCCGCTCGGTGACCCCTCGTTCCACTTTCTGGGCAGCGGTACGGTGGCCGGTGTCGAGGCGTCGTGGAGTTGGGCCGACGGCCCGCTCTCCACGCTGGGCAGCTACCGCTGGGGCCGGTCCTGGAGAACGGTGCGCGAAGAGACCTACGTGCCTCGATTCCACCGGGAGCACGAACTCGAGCTCGGTGCCGCGCTGGAGCGGCAGAGGTCCACCTGGTCGGCGCGATTCTCCCTGCGGTCGGGGCAGCCCACCACTCCGGCCCTCGGGGTCATTCCCCTGGGTTCTCACGCCGGGGGTAGCGACGAGACCCGCTGGGTCGTTCTGTTGGGTGATCACAATACCGGGAGGCTGCCGCACTACCTGCGTCTCGACCTCGGCTGGCGACGAAAACACGAGCGGTCCTCGGCGGGAAAGCGAATCGTCACGCCCTTCGTCTCCGTCACCAACCTGTTCAGCGCGCCCAACGTGGTGGCCGAGGACTTCATTGTCGACGTCGATGACGAGGGTCGCGCGGTCCAGGTCGAATCCCATTACGTGCCGCAGATGCCCATGCTCGCCTTTTTCGGCGTGGAGTTCCGGTTTTGAGGGCCCCGCGCGGGTTGTCCGCCCTGACGGCCATGCTGGCGGCGGGCGGTTGCCACTACTTCGCGGCGCCTGACCAGCTGATCGACCCGGACGTCATCAGCATCGCAATGGTGCTCGTTGCAGGCGAGGATCAGGCCCACTTGCTGGTCGGGCGACCTTTCCTCGGAAGATTCGACCCGCCTCCCAAGGTCGCGGCCACTCTGATCGGACCGGGCTGGCGAGCTGCATTCACGCGCGAGACGGACCTGGAGGACGGGTGTGGCGGCGGCCCGACCCACTGGCCGATCCCGAAGGTCTGTCTCAACGCCACGCTCCCGGAACCGATCCGGGAGAAGGTCACCTACAGGCTCGAGGGCAGGGGTCCGAAGGGATCGTTCAGCGGAGTGACCACGGTGCCGGCCGCTCCCACGATTCAGGCTCCGGTGGACACTGTATGGCTGCCGGGTCCCGTAGGCCTGATCCGGATCCCGATTCGATACCATGCGCCTCCCGACGTCGGCACGCTGCGCCCCGAGGTATTGCAGACGGTCTCCGACGGCACCGGAAACGAGTCGAAATGGAAGTGGGTTTCGCCCAGCGAACTGGACGCGGACGGCCGGGAAGCAACGGTCGCTTGGCACTTCGAGCGGAACTTCCAGCGGGCCTCGCTGCAACTGCTGGGGATGGGACAACGCTACACCTACTTCTGGGAGTTCGGCAGGAAGCGCGTTCTTTGGCCGAAAACCGGTCTTTCCGGCGAAGGCGCCTACGGGTACTTCGACGGGAGTGCGAAGTCTCGTGCCGTGGAGATCCGCCTGGACGAGGGATAGGGTCCGCCCGGCTTGTGAACGATTTCACAAGGAGGGAGCGGCCACCTCGCGAGCCGAAACTCGCGTCCCTCGCGGTGGAGGTTTCGCAGGAATCTCCCATGGCCGCGAGCGGCCATCCCGGCAGGCTGAAACTCGAGGCGCGGGTGCTTGCTTCACAGAAGCGCCGGGCGGGGGTGCACCGGCTGCCGGGGCGGCCCCGAGGTCAGTATCCCGCCGCCGTTCCGTCGCTGTCCCGCGGGTCGGGCACCCCAACCAGCAAACCCGTGCCGGCGTCGACGAAGATGCAGTGGGCGATTCCCTGGCGGCGGCTCCACGCGATCTCGTGTCCCATCGCCGCGAGCACGGCCGCGTCGGCCTCGCTCATGTAGCCGTCCTCCAGACGGGCCACGTCGGGGAGCCACTGGTGATGCAGGCGCTTCGCGGCCACCGCGTCGGCCGGCGACATGCCGAAGTCGGCCAGATTGACCACGATCTGCAGCACGGTGTTGATGATCGTGCGCCCACCCGGACTGCCGATCACGGCAACCAGCTCGCCGTTGCGGGCAAGGATCGTGGGCGTCATCGACGACAGCATGCGTTGCCCGGGACGGGCCAGGTTGGCGTCGGTGCCGATCAGCCCGCGGTCGTCGGTCAGGCCCGGGCGGGCGTTGAAGTCTCCCATTTCGTTGTTGAGCAGAAAGCCCGCGCCCGGCACCGTGATGTACGACCCGTACCCGCCCTCGAGCGTGTAGGTGACCGAGACGGCCATCCCGCCGGCGTCCACCACCGAGTAGTGCGTGGTCTGGTTGCTCTCTCGGCCGGGCCGGCCCGCCACGTCGGCCGGGCTGGAGGCGCCCGCCGCCTCCGCGCTGATCGTGCCCCGGATCTCGGCCGCGTAGGCCTTGCCGGTGAGGCGCTCGACCGGAACGTCGGCGAAGTCCGGGTCGGCGAGGAAGATCGCGCGGTCGCGGAACGCATGCCGCATCGCCTCGACGATGTGGTGCGCGTGAGCGGGGGTGCCCGCTCCCATGGCCGCCACGTCGAACCCCTCGAGGACGTTGAGCATCTGCACCAGCGCGGTCCCCCCCGACGACGGCGGGGCCATGCTGATGATGTCGTACCCGCGGTAGGTGCCGCGCACCGGTTCCCGCTCCACGGCCTCGTAGCGGGCGAGGTCCTCCCCGGTGATCCAGCCGCCGCCGCGCTCCATCTCGGCGGCGAGGAGACGCGCCGTTTCGCCCGCGTAGAAGCCGTCGCGGCCATGGTCGCGGATGCGCGCGAGCGTGGCCGCCAGATCGGCCTGCACCAGCGTGTCACCCGGGCTGTACGGCACGCCGCCGCGGAAGAACTGCGCGAAGGTCGCGGGATAGTCGCGAAATGCCTCCAGCCTGCCCGCCAGCGAGTTGGCCAGGCGTTCGCTCACCTCGAAGCCGTCGCGGGCCAGCGCCACCGCCGGGTCCACCAGGCCGGTCCACTCGGACGCACCATACTGCTCGTGGGCCAGGGCGAAGCCCGCCACCGTGCCCGGCACGCCCACCGCGAGGTGGCTCCGGTGGTGGATCCGGTAGGAGTACTCGCCGTCCTCGTCCAGGAACATCTCGGGGTGGGCCTTCAGGGGCGCCTTCTCCCGGAAATCGATCACCGTCGCGCGCCCGTCCGGGAAACGGATCACCATGAAGCCGCCGCCGCCGATGTTGCCCGCGACGGGGTGGGTCACCGCCAGAGCGAACCCGGTGGCGACCGCGGCGTCGACGGCGTTGCCACCGGCCCGAAGGACCTCCGCACCGGCCCGGCTCGCGTCGGGATAGGCGGAGACCACCATCGCGCGCCGCGACTCGAGCACGTCCCGGGAGACCGAGAGGTCGGGAGTGGCCGCGGCCGGGGTGTTGCAGGTTGTGAGCAGCAGGGCCGCCGCCAGGGGCAGGAAACGGCAGGACGGGTGTGGGCTCATGGAGGTCTCGGGATCAGGGGGCGGTAACCGGTGCGATGGCGTGACCGGCGGGTGAATGGTACCCTGGAGCGAGTTGCACGCTTACAGGGGTAGGCGCTCGGGTCGGCGGTCCGCCGGCCAACCGCGATGCGGAAGCGGGCGAACGGTGATTTACGGTGGTGGAGATTCGGCGATGGGGCAATGCCAAAAAAAGGACGGTGACGATAGTGGTTCCCTGTCGAAGTCACCCGAAGGGGTCACGGCCGCAATGACCCGGATCACCCGTCCGGGAGCCCGTGGATTCCTGGTCCTGCTCGCCGCCCTGCTCCCGCTCGGCCTTTCCGCCCAGGATCCGGGACAGATCGCCCTGCTGAGGGGCCGGACCGGGGTCGAACCCGAACCGGGCTCCCTCCTGGCCACCCCGTCCCGGCTCCAGGTCGTGCGGCTGCCCCTCGCCGAAGCCCTCGCACGGCTCTCGGAGCGTTCGCACGTCCAGGTCGCATTCAGTCCCACCCTGCTGCCGGCCGGCCGCCACGTCGACTGCGAGTGTACCGGCCTCAACATGGCGCGTGCCCTGGACCGTCTCCTTGCGGGCACCGATCTGGGCTACGTCGAGATGGGGTCCCAGGTCATCGTGGTGCCCAGAGCGGAGGATGAGATCCCTCGGGCGGACGGGGAGGCCCTGGGCCGGAGGCGCGCCGTGGCAACCCTGACGGGCATCGTTCGAGACAGCACCAGTCTCGAACCGATTGCCTTTGCCGAGGTTCGCGTCTCGTCGGACGGAGCCGTCACCCGGGAAGAGGCCGGGTTCACCGACCGCTTCGGGGCGTTCGCGATCCCGGGCACGCCAACCGGCTCGGCGCGCATCGAGGCGAACGCCTTCGGATACACGGAGTGGGCCCGCGAGTACACCGAGCTTCCGCCCGACCCGGTCGAGATCCTCCTTGCCCCCGCCCCGATCCTGCTGGACCCCCTGGGCGTGGAGGCCGTCACCCGGAAGGGAGACCCGATTTCGGTCTCGCGGGACGCCTATGTGGTGGATGCGGCCTTGATCCAGGCCATGCCGGCCGTGCTGGAGACCGATGTCCTGCGGGCAATCGCCATATCTCCGTCGGCCTCGGCACCGTCGGACTTCGTGTCGGTGCCCTACGTCCGCGGCGGCACCGCCGAGGGGACGCCCGTGATGCTCGACGGAGTACGGCTCTTCAACCCGTTCCATCTGGGTGGTTTCCTGTCGGCGGTCAACGCCGAAGCGGTCGACCATGCGACGCTGCTGCCCGGTTCAGGTGCCGGCGCACAGCACATCGGCTCGCTCTCGGGCGCCATCGAGATCGCCACCCGGGACGGGGCGCGCGACCGGCACCGGGCGGCGGGGGCGGTGGGGCTCGCCTCCTCGCGGCTTACCGTCGAGGGTCCGCTCGGCGGCAATACCTCGTACCTGGTCGACGGACGCCGCACCTACATCGACCTCCTGACCAGGGCGCTCAAGTGGGCAGGTGTGATCGGGGAGCACTTTCCCTATTCCTTCTCCGACCTGCATGCCAAGGTCACCCGGGACTTCGGCGGCTTCCGCCGCCTTTCGGTCACCGGGTATGTGAACACGGAGGGAGTCCGGTACAATGCCACCCGGTACACCGAGGGCGGAGGAAGCAAGGTCGTCACCGACAGGGGTGAATTCGTCTGGGGCAACACCGCGCTTGCGGCGCACTACCGCGACCAACTGCCGGGCGGTGCCTTTCTGGATGTCACGGTGGGGCACAGCCGGTTCGGCAACGACCTGCTCGCGATCGAAAACCTGGACTATCCCCCCCCGGATACGACGGCGTCCGGGGGCGGTCACATGGCGGAAGACCGCATCGACGTTCGGACAACCTGGCATCTGGCCCCCGGCACGCTCACCGCGGGCGGCCAGTTGATCCGGTTCGTGGGGGACCACGACTATCTGGACTCCGACCTCGAGGACATAATGCCCCCGTTTGAGCTGCGGGACCGGCAGTGGCGGGTCGGGGCCTTCGCGAATCTGGACGCGCCACTGGGCCGGACCTGGAGGACGCGGGCCGGAATGCGGCTGGACCACTTCACCGGAGTGGCGAGCACGGTGGCCCCGTTCGCCGAACTGAGCTACGCGGGTGCGTGGTGGGAGGCGCGCATCTCGGCTGCTCGCTCCTACCAGTCGCTGGCGTCGTTGCGCAACGAGGAGTCGATCGGCTCCAGCTTCCTCGCCTACGATCTGATGGTACCGGTCAGGAGCGGTCCGGTCCCGCGCAACACCGAGGTCTCCGCCGGGTGGGAG
>CAZTOF010000870.1:0-4018 GCA_964615515.1 uncultured Gemmatimonadaceae bacterium | reverse complement strand
ACCTACGCCCAGGACGAGGTCGCCGAGCTGGCGCGCGAGGCATCGGTGCCGGTCATCAACGGGCTGACCGACCTGCTGCCGATCGTGGAGGGCTCCAACGTGCAGACCAAGTACGGTTTCGTCCGCACCGACCACATCCTCTTCATCGCGGCCGGCGCCTTCCACGTCGCCAAGCCCTCCGACCTGATCCCCGAGCTCCAGGGCCGCTTCCCGATCCGCGTCGAGCTGAAGAGCCTGGGCGCGCCGGAGTTCGCCCGGATCCTGCGCGAGCCGCGCAACGCGCTGGTCCTGCAATACCGGGCCCTGGTCGAGACCGAGGGCGCCGAGGTCGAGTTCACCGACGAGGGAATCGAGGAGATCGCCCGCATCGCGGCCGACCTCAACGACCGCATGGAGAACATCGGCGCCCGGCGGCTCCGCACCGTCCTCACCACGCTGCTCGAGGACCTGCTCTTCGACCTCCCCGACAAGGGGCGGGGCGAGACGGTCGTCGTCACGGCGGAGTTCGTGCGCGAGCGGCTGGACCGCATCGCCTCCGACGACGACCTCAGCCGCTACATCCTCTGACGCCGCCGGAACCCAACAGAGTCATGGCCCGGCCGCCGCGTCACTTCATCGACCTCGCCGCCCAGGAGACCGGCCATCTGCGCGGCCTTCTCGCGCTGGCCGGACGCGTCAAGGCGGGAGAGTTCGCGGGCCGCCCCCTCGAAGGCCGCACCCTCGCGATGATCTTCCGCAAGAGCTCGACCCGCACCCGCGTGAGCACGGAGGTCGGGATGGCCCAGCTGGGCGGCCACGCCCTGATGATCTCCGACCGGGAGTCGCAGATGGGGCGCGGCGAGAGCGTGGCCGACACGGCCCGGGTCCTGAGCCGCTACGTCGACGGCATCCTTATCCGCACCTACGCCCAGGACGAGGTCGCCGAGCTGGCGCGCGAGGCATCGGTGCCGGTCATCAACGGGCTGACCGACCTGCTGCATCCCTGCCAGGTGATGGCGGACCTCTTCACCGCGGTGGAAGAGTTCGGCGACGACCCGGCGGCGCTCCGGGTCGCCTGGATCGGCGACGGGAACAACATGGCCAACTCGTGGCTGAACGCCGCGTACCGCCTGGGGTTCTCGCTGCGGCTGGCCTGCCCCCCACGGTACGGTCCCGATCAGGAGATCCTGGCCCGCGCGCGCGCCGCCGCCGATGTCCGGCTGTCCGGCTCGCCCTCCGAGGCCGCAGGGGGCGCGCACGTGGTGACCACCGACGTGTGGGCCTCGATGGGCCAGGAGGACGAACGGAGCGCCCGCGAAGTCGCATTCGCCGGCTACCGGGTCGACCGGGCGCTCATGCGCCGGGCGCACCCCGGCGCCATCTTTCTCCACTGCCTTCCGGCGCACCGCGGCGAAGAGGTCACGGCCGGCGTGATCGACGGCCCCCGGTCGCGCGTACTGCGAGAGGCCGAGAACCGCCTGCACGTCATCAAGGCCATCCTTCTCGACCTGATCGGCAGGCCATGAACGCGCACTTCGAATAAACGGACGAATCACTCGAAAAAATGGACGCACCGCTCGCCAGAACCCCGCTGCACGACACCCACACCGCACTCGGCGGCAGGATGGTGCCCTTCGCCGGCCATGCCATGCCCGTCCAGTACCCGACCGGCATCCGCGCCGAACACGCGGCCGTGCGCACCGCCGCCGGCCTCTTCGACGTGTCCCACATGGGCGAGTTCACCGTGCGCGGGCCGCAGGCGGCCGAGTTCGTCCAGTACCTGACCGTGAACGACGTGACCCGTGTGGCCATCGGCCAGGCGCAGTATTCCGCGCTCTGCAACGAGCGCGGAACCCTCCTCGACGACCTGCTGGTCTACCGCTTCGCGGACCGTTTCATGCTGGTCGTCAACGCGGGCAACCGCGAAAGGGACTGGGACTGGGTCACGGAGCACGCCGCCGGCTACGACGTGGAACTGTCGGACGACTCCGACGGCGTCGCCCTGATCGCCCTGCAGGGCCCGGCCAGCCGGCGGATCCTGACACCCCTGACGCCCGCCGATCTCGGCGCGGTGGGATACTACCGTTTCGCGGAGGGCGAGGTGGCGGGCGCGCACGGGGTGATCAGCCGCACCGGCTACACCGGCGAGGACGGCTTCGAGCTCTACCTCCCCGCCGCCGCCGCCACCGCCGTCTGGAACGCGGTCAGCGAGGCGGGCGCCCCCCACGGCCTCATCCCGGCTGGGCTCGGCGCCCGCGACTCCCTGCGCCTCGAGATGGGATACGCGCTCTACGGCAACGATCTCGACGAGGAGCACACCGCGCTGGAATCCGGCCTGGGCTGGATCGTGAAGCTCGACGCAGGCGACTTCATCGGGCGTGCGGCGCTGGCCGCCGAAAAGGAGCGCGGCGTCACCCGCCGCCTGACCGGGCTCCGCCTCACCCGGCGGGGTTTCCCGCGCCCCGGCTACCCGCTCGTGCACGAGGGCGAGGACGTGGGGACCGTCACCTCCGGCGTGGCCAGCCCGTCGCTGGGAGACGGCATCGCCCTGGGCTACCTTCCCGTCGTGGCCGCCCGGCCCGGCACCGATGTCGGGGTCCGCATTCGCGGCCGCGTGATCCCCGGCCGCACCGAGCGCCCGCCCTTCTACACCGAGGGTTCGATCCGGAGATAGGCAGCCCGTGGACGCAATCCCCCCGGCACGCGCGCCCCGCTGCAGTCGCGCCGAAGGCCGCCCATGACGCGCACCCGGCCCACGACCGAGACCGTCCTCGTCACCACGCACGACCTGCCGCTGGCGGGCAGGCTGCGCGACGGGTTCCGGCACGCGGGCTACCGTGTGGAGCTGTTCACCTCGTCCGAAGACGTGAGCGAACTCGACGAGCCCGTGCTGTTGGTCGCCACCGGCGGCGCGGCCACGCCCGCGGTGCACCGCCAGGCGGGCCAGGCGGCGCGGCTGGGTCTCCCCGTCTTCGCCGTGACGGACCCGGCCGGCGGACCCGAGCTCCCGCCCGCGGTGAGCACCACCTTCACCTCTCCCGCCGACCCCGAGGAGATCGTGCTGGTAGGCACGCGCTGGGTCGAGCGCAACCGGCTCCGCAGGGCCACCGGGATCGTCGGCGAGACCGACGCCATGCTCGAGGTCATGGAGCGGATCGTCCAGATCGCGCCGGTCGACGCCACCGTGCTGATCACGGGGGAATCCGGCACCGGCAAGGAACTCGTCGCCCGCGGCGTCCACGCCCTCTCGCGCCGCCGCCACCGGGCCTTCATCCCGGTCAACGTGGCCGCACTCTCGGAGACGCTCCTCGAGAGCGAGCTCTTCGGCCACGAGAAGGGCGCATTCACCGGCGCCATCGACACGCGCAAGGGCCTCTTCGAGCTGGCCAGCGGCGGCACGATCTTCCTCGACGAGATCGGCGAGATGCCCCCCCAGACCCAGACCAAGCTGCTCCGCGTCCTCGAACAGCAGGAGTTCCACCGGGTGGGCGGACAGAAGCTGATCCGCGTCAACGTGCGGATCCTCGCCGCGACGAACCAGAAGCTCGAACACCTGGTCGTCTCCGGCGACTTCCGGAAGGACCTCTACTACCGCCTCAACGTCCTCAACATCGCGCTGCCCCCTCTGCGCCACCGCCGCGAGGACATCCCGCGCCTGGTCGACAGCTTCATCCGCGAGGCGAGCGAGCGCCACGACCGCGGCCCCTTCAGCGGCATCTCGGACGAGGCGATGGAGATCCTGGTGCGGCACCGCTGGCCCGGCAACGTGCGTGAACTCCGCAACCTGGTCGAGAGCATGGTGGTGCTGGCCCCCGGTCGGCGGATCCGCGCCGAGGACATCCCCGACGACGTGCGCTCCGGCGAGGGCTCGCTGGCCGTCGTGCCGGTGGCGCGCCGCGCGGGGGGCGGGGAAGGCGACGGCGTGCAGACGCTCCGGCCCCAGCTCGAGTTCCTCTTCCGCACGATGATGGACATGAAGGTGGACATCGAGGACCTGAGGCGGGAGTTCGAGGACTTCCAGGCCGGGGAGCGGCGGTGG
>CAZTOF010000869.1:0-9226 GCA_964615515.1 uncultured Gemmatimonadaceae bacterium | reverse complement strand
GCCTCGCCCGTCCCCGGATTCTCCGTTCACCCCACTTGAAGTCGGCGCCCGATTCCCCCTCGCCGCTCTCGTCGTGCGCCTCCAGCCAGTCGGCCAGCTCGGCCGCGCGCGCGCCCGTCCTGGGTATCGCGGCCCCGGTCTCCAGGGGAATCGCCAGCAGCAGTTCGGCCCGGGGGTTCGCCACCGTCACGCGCCCGTCGGTGTCCACCGCGATGACACCCGTGGCCGCCCCTTCCACGATCGCTTCGGTGCGGCGCGTGGTGCGCAGAAGCTCGCGCCGGGCGTTGTCGAGCCGCAGCACCATCCGGTTGAAGGCGGCGAAGACCGAGCCGAACTCGTCCACCCGGTCTTCCGGCAGGTGGACGGCCAGGTTCCCCCTCCCCACGCGCTCCGACGCCACCCGCAGGGTCTGGATGGGCCGCGACAGCGCCCTCCCCACGAAGAGAGCCAGACCCAGCGACAACACCGGCCCCAGCACGATCGCGAACCCCAGCAGGTCCGCGACATCGCGCCTGCGCAGTGCCGCCGCGCCCGCCCTGAGCGGCACCGGAGAGGCCACGATGTCGCCGTCCGGAAGGCGCCTGTGGGCGACGACGTACTGCCAGCCGCCGAGATTCTCAACCTTCGAAGCCCCGAGTCGCTGTCCGCTCATCAGATCGTCGTAGATGCCGGGGTCCACCCAGCCCTCGTAGAGACCGAGTTCGATCAGTTCGTCGACGGAGCCCCCCACCAGCTCGCCATGACGGTACTCGAGGAGATCGGCGCCCACGCGACGCGCGAGCAGCTCCATCGAGCCGCCCTCTTCCACGTACGCTTCGGCGATCTGCGACACCACCCGCTCCGCGAGCGCCTTCGCGGTGCGCTCCGATGCCCCCGCCAGGGTGCGATAGGCCAGCGTTCCGAACAGCACGTTGGACACGATGAAGAACCCGAAGAGAGTCCAGGTCACGCGCGCGCGGAAGGAGTGGAGCAGTCCCCGCCAGTCCACGGGCACCGTGAAGCGCAGCCCCAGGATCCCCACGCTGAGGAGCCAGAGGGCCGAGAAGACCCCGAGGCTCAGGGCAAGGATCAGCGTGGCGCGCGCCAGCATGACCTGGAGGTTGGGAATGCTGATGGTGTAGAAGACCGAGTAGAGTCCGTCGGGGTAGCGTGCCAGCCCCTCCGCCCTCCACCCCTCGTCGTTCCGCGTCCAGACGACCCCGCCGTCCGGCGGCGGGGGCTCCCCCTCGACGAGCCGCACCAGCGTCAGGAACTCCTCGTTGCCGACATCCTCGACGGAGGCGAACAGGGGTCCCAGCGCCGACGGCGCCGCGATCGTCCTCCGGGGGGGGATGGTCCCGGTGACGAGGCGCCCCCCGGACAGGGGAGCCGCGATGAGATGGTGGACGTCCGTTTCCGCTGGCCGGCGGTACTCGCGCGTGCCGCCGGCACGCAGTTCGGATAGCAGCGAATCCACCACCGGGGACCGGTCGCCCTTGACCCCGAAACGCAGTTCCTGCGCGGGCACGTCCTCCGGCGACCAGAGGGTCAGGAAGATCGGGGAGCCCCGTTCGGCCAGGCCGCTCGCCACCCAGGCCCGGTACATCAGCTCGACGTCTCCCGCGCCGATCCTGTCGAAGGAATCCACATGGTGGGCAAAGCTGGCCAGCAGCGAGTCGGGATAGGGTTCGGGCGTCACTCCCAGCCGTCCCATCTGACCCTCCGCGATCTCCTGCCGGGCCTCTGTCCGCATCGACCACGCGTAGGGAAGCACGGCCGTGCCCGACAGCCAGAAGGCGCAGAACCAGCGCGTGAAGGACAGGTGGCGCGAGCCGCCGAGGCCGCGAACCATCAGCACCGTCGGGAGCGCCCACAGGGCCGCCAGCGGCAGCGCGACGCCCGGACCGACCCTGATTCCCACCCCGAGGCCGACGCTCAGGATGCTGGCGACGGCAACGCCCAGGAACACCAGGCTCGGCACGTTTCTCGAGTCACCGGGGACGCGGCAGGCCAGCGCCACCCCCGTCACCAGGGTCAGGATCAGGGTGACCGATGTCTGGAATACGATCCAGCGAGCTTCGGAAGTGCCCATCAGGTCCAGGGAAACCCCGTTCCCCATCCAGTACAGGAGAAGCGGAAACGTCAGGGCCACGACCGGAGGAGCCGCCCAGCTTCCCACTCTGCTCCACTTGGGCGCGGCCAGCACGGCCAGCGGCACCGCGGCCGCGACAAGCAGCAACACGCGGCCCAGGGTGAGCGGGAACGGCCCCGGGAGGCGGAAGTAGGCGGGGTCCAGCAGGTCGGGGGACGCCGAAAGCCCCTCGAGCGGGAGCAACGCCGCCGCCGCGACCAGGGCCGCCACGGAGTACGGCAGGTCGCGCCTCGGTCCGGCGAAGGATTCGAGGAGCCAGGCGAGAGCGGCGAGAACGACGACGATCCCGATGCCCCGGCCCCTGCGCTCGGCTTGCCGCGACAGCCGGTCCGGTTCGTGGATCTCCATGCTGATCAGCGCCTCTTCCGGCCACCCGAAGTCAAACACACCGGGACCCGTCACCCGGTCGGAGCGGGCGATCCCCACTTGCTCACCCGTCCGCTCCCGGAAGTGCGAAGCGAAGTCGCCCACTCCCGGCGCGAAGGACTCCGGAAGGCCGGAGCGCATGAGCGCCGCCACGACCGCCACGCCCCGGCCTCCTTCAATGTCCACCCTGAAGTACAGGTACGAGAACAGTGGGGTCCCCGCGTACGCGTAGCGGCTCGTGCCCTCCAGGACCTCTGCCGGAAAGCGGCCGTGGTGCTTCCCCTCCCAGGCCACGAGGCGCCCATCGGGCCCGTAGACCGCCGCGACCATCCCGGTCTCGTCGAGCACCGCCCGCAACGAGTCCCGCAGGGCGGCGCTCCCGCCGTTTGCAGCGGCAGCCCGTGCCAGCCGCTCAACGGAAGAATCACCCAGCGCGACGAGCCGGTCGAGCTCCGCGCCGAGGCGCTGCGCGACCTCTTCGCGCCTCTGCTGCCAGTACGACTCCCAGTCGCCCGTCAACTGACGGCTGACCCCGTCGGTGTGCAGTCCGACCCCGATGCCCCCGGCGAGCAGAACCGTCGAGATCCCGTGGCGCAGGTTGCCCCAGGCCCGCAACGCGGAAAGTCCCACGAATACGGCGGCGGCGGCCAATACCCACGTGGTCTCGACCCGCGCCCACAGAACGAGTGAGAAAAACCCCATCCAGATGAACGGCCCGGAGGTCATCCGGGCCCGCAGTACGCCCTTGCCGGCGGTCATGGCGGGAAACGCGGGGTGTCGATGTCTCGTATGGGCATGGATCTAGCACCATGGATGCCGGACGGCGCCGATCCACCGGAACCGTCGCTACCGTTATCGTTAAGCTAATGAATCGGACTATGGACTACTTGGCCTCGTCACAACCGGTGTCATGGCCTTTCGCCCGCGCACGCCAGCCGTTCCCGGGCGGCGGCCACCGGATCCGAAGGCCGCGGGGATTTCCTCCGCGGGCGGCGGGTTTGTCGGCGGTCGCGTTGCTGGCTCTCGCGTCCCCGGAAGGCGTACGAGCCCAGCTCGTGGACCAGGGTGTGTTCCTCCTGTACGTCGACGGCGTCGAAGCGGGCACCGAGAAGTTCACGATTCAGCGGGAAGGCACGGGAGACGCACAGGTCACGCTGGCCACGGGAACCATCGAAATGCTGGACGGGCGCACCGTGACGACCATCCTGCGGCTGATGGGTACCGGCATGATGCTGAACACGTACTCGGCATTCGTTGCCGGCCCGGACACGCTCGCCGTCCGGGTGGTGCGCGCCGGGAGCCGTATCCGCACCCGGAGGATGGCGTCGTCGGGCGAGGAGGAACGGGCGTACCGGGCGCGCCCGTCCAGCGTGGTTCTTGACGACGGGGTCGCGCACCACCATTTCGTACTGAACAAACTTGGGGAGGGAGCGGCCGTGCATGCCCTGGCGCCGCTCGCCGAACGGGAGGAGCCGCCCGCCCGGCTGGTGACGGGATCGGAGACGATCCAGCTCGGGGGCGAACGGGTTGAAACCACGCGCATTCGGTTCGGGCCGGCCGAGGGCGGCGGCACCGCCTGGTTCGACGGGAGCGGCCGCCTGGTGCGCGTGCACCTCGAGGGCAGGGGGTTCCTGGCTGAACGGCGACCCGGCAATTGAATCGGATCGGATCGGCCTACGTAGGGCGGAATCGGGCTGGGGATGTTTTCGTGTGACTCTCGCATGGCCAGGAGTGGCCGCTCCGGCGGACCGGGACCCGCGGCACGGAGCAGTGCCCGCTTCAACCGAACTGAAATACCGAGATTCAAGGAGATCAGATTGAGAAACGCTCTGACAACCCGTCGAGGGAGTGCGGCGGCGCTGCTGGCAGGCCTTCTGTGTCCGTGCCTCCTTCCCGCGCCCGCCGAAGGCCAGGAGCGCGTACCCGCCTCCCTCACGCTCGCGGAAGCCCTCGATATCGCGCTGCGCAACAACCCGCGCCTGCAGTCGTCGCGGAACGACATCTCCGTCGCCAACTGGACGCTCAACTCGGCCTACGGGGCGTGGCTGCCCACTGCCTCGGCCAACTCCAGCGTATCCTGGCAGGGTGCCGGGGAGCAGCGCTTCGGGAGCATCACCGCGGATCAGCTGGGGTTCCAGGACCAGCCGTCGTTCTACTTCAGCTCCTACAGCATCGGGGTCGGTCTTTCCTTGAACGGCCGCACGCTGATGGCGCCGGGCCAGGCCAGGCGAAACCGGGACGCCGTCCACGCCCAGGTCCGCACCGCCGAGGCCTCGCTGCGGCTCGCCGTCACCAGAGCGTACCTGGAGGTGCTGCGACAGCTCGACGGGCTGGCCCTGGCCGAACAGGAGCTGGCCCGCGCGGAACTGAACCTGCGCCTGGCCCGGGGCCGCCAGGAGGTCGGATCCGGAAACGCGATTGACGTGCAGCAGGCCGAAGTCGGGGTCGGACGCGCCGAGATCACCCGGCTGCGGTCCCACACCGGCGTGCGGAACGCCCGGATCCAGTTGCTCCAGCAGCTCGGCGTCGACCTGACCGCCGAGCCGACGCTGACGACCACCTTCGCGGTGACCGACTTCGCCTGGACGGCGGACCGGCTGTACGAGATGGCGTTGGGACAGAATCCGGGTCTGCAGGCGACGCGGGCCCGCGAGGAGTCGGCAATCTACGGGGTCCGGATGGCCCGGTCCTCGTACTTTCCGAGCCTGTCGGTGTCCACCGGCATCAGCGGATTCACGCGCAAGGCGAGCAGCACCGCCAGCCAGGAGGCGGCGGCCATTCGCGCGGGCGAAACGGCGATCGCACAGTGCGAGTTCCTCAACAACCTGCTCGGTCAACTGCCCGACCCGCCGGCCCCCGACGACTGCTCCCGTCACAAGACCCCCGAGTCCGCCCTCGAGGCGATTCGCCAGCAGAACAAGGCGTTCCCCTTCGACTTCACTCAGAACCCCCCGTCGGCCCAGTTCTCCATCTCGATTCCGGTCTTCCAGGGGCTGGGCCGCCAGCGGGAAGTGGAGAGTGCCCGCGCCGCGCTCCAGGACACCCGGTTCCAGGTTCGCGAACAGGAACTGGCGTTGCGGGCCGACATCGAATCCGGGCTGGCCGTCGTCCGGACCGCCTACCGGACGGCCCTGATCGAAGAGCGCAACCAGGCCCTCGCGGACGAACAGCTCGGCCTGGCGCGGGAACGCTATCGCCTGAACCTGCTGGACTTCATCGGCCTGGTGGAGGCCGAGACGGTAAAGGCCCAGGCCGACCGGCAGCGCGTCCTCTCGATCTTCACCTATCATGATGCGATCGCCGACCTCGAGTCGGTGGTCGGCACTCCGCTCAGGAATCCATAGAAACATGCGAACCAGAACCAAGGTCGTCATCGGGGCGCTGGGCGTCGTCGCCCTCGGCTCCGCAGCCTTTCTCAGCATGAACAGCCGGCGGGGAAACGGGACGGAAGCCCGTGTCGAGGTCGTGGAGGAGCGCGACCTGACCGCCAGCGTGACCTCCAGCGGCAACGTGCGCGCGCGGCGCAAGGTGGACATCAGCTCGGACATCTCCGCGCGCGTGACGGAACTCCTGGTCGACGAGGGCGAGGACGTCGAGGAGGGCCAGATCCTGCTGCGCCTGGATCCGAGCCGCTACGAGGCCGCGGTGAACCGGAGCCTGGCCAACCTGAAGCAGTCCCAGGCGCAGGTCGCCCAGTCGCGGGCCAACTTCGTGCGGGTCCAGCGCGAAGCCGAGCGGAAGGAAGCGCTCTGGCAGCGCGACTCGCTGCTGGTCAGCCGCCAGGAGGTCGAGAACGCCCAGACCGACCTGGAGGTCCAGACATCGCTCCTCGACGCCGCCGAATTCGGGGTCGGCCAGGCCCAGGCGGCGCTCGACGAAGCCGAGGACCAGCTGTCCAAGACGGTCATCAAGGCGCCGATGTCGGGACGGATCACCCGGCTCAACGTCGAGGAGGGGGAAACGGTGATCGTCGGCACGATGAACAACCCGGGGAGCCTCGTCCTGACCGTGTCCGACCTCTCGGTGATGGAGGTCGTGCTGGAGGTTGACGAGACCGACGTGCCCGAGATCTCGCTGGGCGACTCGGCGAGCGTGGAACTCGACGCATTCCCGGAGCTCGAATTCGTCGGCGAGGTGACCGAGATCGGCAACAGCGCCATCCGGCCACCCTCGCAGTCGGCCGGCACGGGCCAGACCCCCACGATCGACTTCGAGGTGGTGGTCACGCTCTGGGATCCCCCCGCCGAGCTGCGCCCGGACCTGTCGGCCACGGCCGAGGTCATCACGGAAACCCGCACGGACCAGCTGAGCGTCCCGATCATCGCCCTGACCCTGCGGGAGCACGACCAGGTCGAACAGAAGGACGACGACGACGACGAGGGCAATTCCAGGGACCCCGTCGAGGGTGTCTTCGTCGTGAGGGCCGGCAAGGCGGACTTCACCCCCGTCGAGGTCGGGATCGCCGGGGAGGAGTACTTCGAGGTGATCTCGGGGCTCTCGCTGGGCGACACCGTGGTGAGCGGGCCTTACCAGGTCGTGCGAACGCTCCGCAACGGCGCGTTGATCCGGGCGATCGCCAACGGGGGCGATCCGGTTGAGGGGTAGCAGTCGCGGAGCTGTCGGGCGGGACCGCTAGCCATGCGGATCTTCGAGGGGATGCGGCTGGCCTGGGACCAGATCCGGACCCAGAAGCTGAAGAGCTTCTTCACCCTGCTGGGCGTGATCGTCGGGGTGATGTTCCTGGTCGTCGTGGTGAGCATCGTCGAGGGGATGGACCGCTACATCCGCGACACGCTCACCGACAAGGTGATGGGCGTGAACACCGTCAGGCTGGGAAGGTACCCCAGGGACGGCCAAGGCTCCTCGCGCGAGCAGCGCCGCGCATGGGCCAGGGCTCCCTCGCTGACCTTCGACGACCTGGAGCACCTTCGCAGCGAGGTCAGCCTGCCCGTGCTCGTCGGGGCCCAGTCCGACAGGGACGGCGAGCTGGAATCGGAGCTGGGCGTCAAGGCCGAGAACGTCGAGATCGTCGGCGCTTCCGCGGAGATCTTCGAGATCCGCAATTGGAACGTCGAGCGCGGCCGCGCCTTCACCCGGCAGGAGGCCGCGCAGGGCATTCCGGTGGTGGTGCTTGGAGTATCCACCGCCGAGGTGCTCTTCGGGTCGGTGGACCCCGTGGGCAGGAGCGTGCGGATCCGGGGGTTTCCCTACCGGGTGATCGGCGTCCTGGAGGAGCAGGGCTCCTTCCTGTTCATTTCGCTGGACAACGTCGCCGTGGCACCTGCAAAGTCGCCCATCCGGCGCTATCTCACCCGGCCGGGAATCGTGGAGGAGATCATCCTCAAGACCAACGACCCGGAAATGGTCGTTCCGATTCGGGAGGAGACGGTGGAGATCATGCGGCTGCGCCGCCAACTGAGACCCGCCGACCTCGACAACTTCGCGGCCGAGACGACCGAGGCTTCTCTGGGCTTCTGGGACAACATCAGCCGCATCCTCTTTCTGGCGCTGCCGGGGCTGGTCGGCATCTCCCTGGTCGTGGGGGGGATCGTGATCATGAACATCATGCTGGTGTCGGTCATGGAGAGGACGCGTGAAATCGGGGTCCGCAAAGCGATCGGCGCCCGTCGCGGCGACATCCTGGTGCAGGTGATCATCGAGAGCACGACCCTGTCGGGGGTAGGGGCGGTGATGGGAGTGGCGGTGGGAGTGGGATTGACCGTGCTGGTCGGCGCGGTATCTCCCCTGCCCGCTGTGGTGGCCCCCCGGTGGATCGCCCTGGGAGTGGCGCTGGGGGTCGGGGTGGGGGTCGTCTCGGGCGTCTATCCGGCGTCGCGCGCGGCCAGACTGGACCCCGTCGACGCGCTGAGGTACGAATGAGGCACGGAGCTCGCTCCAGGCACCCCAACCCCCCGGTGTCGTCCGGGCGGGTACCCACCGGCCGGGTCCTGCGAGAAGGCCTGCGGGTCGCGGCCGGCGCCCTTCGCGCGAACTGGATGCGGACGATCCTGGCCGTCCTGGGAGTCGGCATCGGCGTCGGCGTCGTGGTCACCGTCGCCTCCGTCATCACGGGCATCCGCAGCGAGGTCATGGCCGCGTTCGAGTCCTCCGGACCCCGGAACTTCATGGTCATGCCCTTCGACTTCACCGACGCCCGCGCCGCCTTCAGCGGTTCGGGCAGACCGCCGTGGTGGAACCGCCCGCAGATCACCGAAGCCGAGGTGCGCAGGATGGAGTCGCTGCCCGCGGTGGCGGAGGCGGTTGCCGGATTCGAATTCGGGGCGGCCATGCGGTACCGCTCGGAGTGGGTTTGGTCGGTGGCCTTCCGGGGATACTCGAACGGATGGGCGGCGTTCATGGGAGGCGACATCGTGGCCGGGAGGGACTTCACCGCCGGCGAGGTGGCCCAGGCGCGGAGCGTGATGGTCGTGTCGAAGAAGCTGGCCGAGAACCTCTTCGGTGAACTGGATCCGGTGGGGAAGCGCGTGCGCGTGAACGCGGGCCGCAGAGCGTCCAACGAACTCTTCACGATCATCGGCGTCTTCGAGCCCATGCCCAACCTGCTGGCCGAGGCGACCGAGAACTTCGCCCACATTCCGTTCACGGCGGCGGACAAGCGCCTCAAGGCCCGCACCCGCTGGAACTTCCTGTCGGTCCAGATCATGCCGAAGGAGACGGCCCGCCAAGCCGAGACGGAAAACCAGGTCGTGTCCGCGCTGCGGATGATGG
>CAZTOF010000868.1:0-7969 GCA_964615515.1 uncultured Gemmatimonadaceae bacterium | reverse complement strand
TTCGACCCGTAGACGCCGATGAGGGACTCGGTCTTGTCGTAGTAAGGCGCGATGTCGTCGTATGACATCGGCCAGTCGAAGCCGAGACCGTCCCGGGAGCGGGGCTTGAAGTCGTATTCGCCCATGCGGAGCGAAATCCGCCCCCAGTGGTTTGTCCGCCCCCCCAACATGCGGGACCGCCACCACATGAACTCCGACCCCTCGGCCACGGAGTACGGCTCGCCCGGCACCCGCCAGCCCCCGTCCACGGTTGCGTCGTAGAACCCGAAGGGCTTGTCGGACGTCCCGGCCCCGCGGAGCGGCGCATCCTTCGGCAGCTGGAACATCGGGGTCTCGCGGATCGGGTCGTAGTCCCGTCCCGCTTCCAGCATGAGGACGCGGAGCCCCGACGTGGCCAGGATGAAGGCCGCGATCCCGCCGCCGGCCCCGGAACCGACGACGACGGCGTCGTAGGTGGGGCTCTGGCTCATCGCTCGCTCCTTGCGGCTCCGTCCCCGGACCCGGTCACCCGTCGCCGGGCGGCTCCGGCGCGATCCGGTCGCCTCTGAACTTCGGAAGCTCGAAAATATACGGAGTCGACGGCGAAGTGACGACCCAGTTTCCCGGTTCCTGCATCAGCCTCAGAAAGGCCAGCTCGTTGCCGTCCGCGTCAAGGGCCTGGAGGGATCGGTCCGGCACCTCCGGCACCTCGTAGTCGGGCTCGAACCCGCTCGCGCGCACCTCCCTCAACTCCTGCAGCATGTTGCGTATGGCGTTGCGCACCGTGCTCGAGTCGGCCTCCTCGCCGTTCACCATCCAGGTCGTGTCCTGGCGCTCGTACACCGTGGCGGCACCGTCCCGCATGACGTGCAGGGTCGCCACGGCCGACGTGTCGACTCTGAGCATCACCTTGTTGCGCCACTCGAAGAAGCTCCGCCCGACGCTGAACCGAAGGTCCCCGTGAATGACGTGGACCGTGTCGTTGCCGGGCAGGCGCGCGTAGCCGGTACGAGTGCGGGGCGTGTGTTTGCCGAAGAGAATCGTGACGCCCGCGTCGGTGACCATCTTCCTCGCACTGTCGGGGGAGATGTCGAGGCTCTCGTGATTGGCGGGGTTGGTGGACGCGATCTCCTGCACCTCCACATCGTCGAAGGCACGCAGCAGGCGATGGACCACGGCCGTGTCGGCCTGGAGGCCGTTCACGGTCCATGCGTCCCCTTCCTTCTCGAGGACGAAGTGGTCGCGCGGGTTGGTGAACTCGATCCGGGTAAGCTGCCGGCCGTCGATCGACGCCAGCGCCGCCGCCAGACCGGAATCGCTTTCCGTCCGCTCGTCGCCGCGGTTCAACAGCGTGACCAGGAGGTAGAGCGCGGTCACCGCGCCGAGAAAATACAACGCCGCGCGCAGGGTCCTGTTACTCATCGTCGGCCTCCTTCGCCTGAGCGTCGCGCCAGCGGCGTTCGGCTCGCTTCGTCCGCCCCGTCACCCGCGCGATGCCGAGGAGGATGAAGAGGGCCGGGACGCCGATGAGCGAGGTCCACTTGAGGGCTCCCCTTCCCGTGTCGGATTCGAAGACCAGCTGGGGGGGGGTCCGGTCCTTGGAGCGGATGCCGATCAGGGCCTCGTCCTGAGCCAGCCAGTCCACGGCGTTGGCCGCGAAGACCAGGTTCTGGGAGTTGCCCCGTATGAAGTTGTCCTGCAGGAAGTCGACATCGCCCACCGCGACGATGCGTCCGCCGGGGTGCCCGGCCGCGCCCTCTTCGACCTCCTCGACTTCGGGTCCGGCCGCCGCCGCGGGATCCACCGCTACCGCGACGGTGTGGACCCCGTATTCTCCATCCATCGGGACGAATGTCAGGCCCGGATCGACGGCGGAACCGGGAGGCAGCGTGCCACCGCTCTCGGTGGTCTGCCACAGCGGCGTCACCGAAGGACCGTCCTCCTCCCATGTGAAGGACGACGGCCATGCCAGGCCGATGTTGGCGAGGTCGCGGTTGGTGATGTGGTCGTCGCCCGGCGTCGCGATCGGCCAGGGCGGATAGCGCTGGAACACGGTGAAGATCCCCTGCCGCCGCTGTACGCTCTCGGCCGACCCGCCATCGAAGACCAGCTCTCCCGTCGACTTGACCCCCCGGGCCGCGAGCAGGCTCTCCAGCCCCGAAATGACCGGCGCTATCGTCGGCGACTGGGGGTGGAAGACGTGCCGCTCGACGAGCAGGAGCGCCGCCCCCCCCGCGTCGAGGTAGGCGTCAATCGCGTCGGCCACCTCGGGCGAGACCGGCTGCTCGGGCGCGGCCACCACCAGGACATCGATCGAGTCGGCGTCGAGCGTGGCCGCCGAGTCGTTCTCCATGTCGACCGAGATGACGTCGTAGCGGTCGGAAACCGCTTCGCGGAAGCTCCCGTGCCTTTCGTGGAACGGCCCTCTCGCCCCGAAGCCCGTCAGGAACGCCAGGGTGGGACGTTCCAGGCTCGTCATCCTCGCGATCCCCGACACCAGACGGAACTCCAGGTCGTCGGCGCGGCGGATGACCGGGATCGTCTCCTGATCGTCGGCGTAGGTGAGCGCGAGCCCGAAGTAGCCCCGCTTCACCTGGAACTCGTCGTCGCCGATGACGTTGAAGTCGATCGGCTGGATGCCCATCGAGGACGCTTCCTCCTCGGCGTCCTCGCCGTCGTCGGGGTTGATTTCGCGAACCACCAGCTTCCCGTCTGAGGCGTTTCGCAGGTCGGCCACGAGGTCTCGCACGTCGCGAACGGTCAGCTGGATCTCCTGGGGAAGGTCGTCGCTGATGAAGAAGGCGAGGTTCACGATGTCGTCCAGCTCGCCCAGGATCTCCCGGCTCCCCTCCGAGAGCGTGAAGAGCCGGCCGTCGGTGAGGTCCAGGCGCCCCCGCACGTAGCCGCCCAGCAGGTTGAGCACGAGCACCGCGAGCGCGATCACCCCGGTGCCGATCCGAAGCCGCCGGAAGGCCTCGCCCTTGTGGCTCAGCCGTTCTCGTCCGAGCGCGGCCACGGCCAGCAGCAGGAACAGCCCGCAGGTCGACGCGAAGTAGAGGAGGTCGCGCAGGTCGATCACGCCCCGGGCCACGTTCTCGAAGTGGCTCATCACCGACAGCTGGAGCAGCCAGCCGCCGATCAGGCGCGGCATTCCGATCTGCACGACCGGCGTCCCGATCAGCAGCAGGGCGAAGCAGATGAACGCACCCAGGATGAAGGCGGTGATCTGGTTCCGGGTCAGCGACGAGGCCCAGATCCCGATCGCGGTCATCTGCGCGACCAGCAGCGCCGCGCCCACGTACTGCGCGAACATGATCCCGGCGTCGGCGTCCGACGCGGCCAGCACGCCGATCGCCATGGGAAGGGTCCCGGCCAGGGTGATCAGCACGAACAGCCAGCTGCCCAGGAACTTGCCCACCACGACCTCGGTCTCGCTCAGCGGCTGAGCGATGAGCCACTCGAGGGTGCGGCCGCGGCGCTCCTCGGCCAGGCTCCGCATGGTCACCGCCGGGATGAACACCACCAGGAGCCAGGGGAGCAGGTCGAAGTAGGGGCGCAGCGAGGCCACCGACATCGCGTACAGCGACCGGAAGGAGAGGAAGAGCCCCAGCCCCAGGAAGGCGACCGCGAGCACGTAGGCGGTCGGCTGGTCGAAGAAGCTCCGCAGCTCCCGCCGGGCGACGAGAAGGGTCTGGGTCGTCATCTGCTTCATCATGACTCGTCACCCTCCTCCTCCGGCTGGTCCATGGTGAGCTCGTGGAAGAGCTGTTCCAGGCTGGCGCGCTCGCGCCGCAGCTCCCAGAGGACCCAGCCGTGCTCGATCGCCAGGCGGAAGATATCGGGCCGGAGCTCGTGGTCGTCCGCCGCCTCGATATTCACCCGCACCCGCCCGTTCACCGGCTCGGAGCCGTGGTCCGTGACACCGGGCAGCGCGCCCAGGGTCTCGGCCACCTCCCGGCCCTCCGCCTCCACCGTGTAGCGCGTGACCCCGTGCCGGGCGTCCATCAGTTCGGCGACGGTGCCGTCGGCCGCGATCGCGCCCTTCGAGATGATCAGCAGCCGGTCGCAGGTGGCCTCGACCTCCTGCATGACGTGGGTGCTGAGGATGACCGTGCGCTCGGCGCCCAGCGCGTTGACCAGCTTGCGGATCTCGACGCGCTGGTTGGGGTCGAGGCCCTCGGTGGGTTCGTCGAGCACCAGGATCTCGGGTTCGTGGAGGATGGCGCCCGCCATGCCCGTTCGCTGCCTGAAGCCCTTGGAGATCTCGCCGATGGGCCGGAAGAAGACCTCGGCCAGCCCCGTCTCCTCGACCGCCCGCCCGATTCCCGCGCGGGTCTGTGCGTCGTCCAGCCCCCGCAGCCGGGCCACGTACTCCAGGAACTCGCAGACCAGCATGTCCTCGTAGAGCGGGTTGGCCTCGGGCAGGTAGCCCACCCGGGACTTGGCGGCGGTGAGATCGTCGCCGATCGGCACGCCGTCGAAGCGGATCCGGCCCTCGTCGGGCTGGAGCGTGCCCGTCAACATTCGCATCGTCGTCGTCTTTCCCGCCCCGTTGGGTCCGAGGAAGCCGACGACCTCGCCCCGGTTCACCTCGAAGGTGGCCCGGTCGACCGCCACGATGGGACCGTAGCGTTTCGTCACCCCTTCCACAGCAATCATTTCGTATCCGTCCTCCTGCGCCGGTGTGAAGGAAAACCGCGTCGATTCTAGACGGATCCGGGGAGGCTGTCCAGTGGGCCGGTGGTCCGAACCGACCGGGGGTTTGCTCGAGCCTGAGGCGCAACGGGGGCGCGGGATCGAGGCGCCGGGCACGGGCGCGGAGCCGCTTGGAAGCCGGGAGTGTGCTTTCATGGGCTGCCGGGCCGGCGGAAGTGTGGCCACCCCTTGCCGCCGGGGCCGCAATCACGATCTTGTTACCAACGCGTGACGGGACCCCGCAGAGTGGCACGATATGGTGCAGGGACACCGGTTCGGAACGGCCGGGCCGGGCTTGTTGAAGGACTGACTGGGAGAGCGGGCGAGAGCCCCTCCAACACCATCTTCGCAAGGAGGTAGAGCAGATGAGAATCTTTCGTGCAACCCCAATCCTGCTGTTCCTGGCGCTGCCTCTAGGCGCACAGCAGTCCGGCACCGTGAGGGGGACCGTGACAGCCGGGGGCGACGGCGTCGAGGGCGCCCAGGTGGTCCTTTCCCACACGGTGACAGGAGCCCAGTACGGTAGCCTGACCGGGGTCGGCGGACGCTACGACATCGGGGGTGTTCCGGCGGGATCCTACGACGCGGAGGTCCAGATGATCGGCCTCGCGGCCGAGAACCGGGAAGTCAGCGTGTCGCCGGGTGGGATCTCGACCGTGGACTTTGAAATGACCTTGGCGGCGCTGGTGCTCGGAGGCATCGAGGTGCTGGCCGAGCAGGCCGAGGCGCGCCGCACGCCCGTCGCCTTCACCAACGTGTCGAAGGCGAAGATCCAGGGACAGCTCGGCTCGCGCGACCTGCCGCTGGTGCTGAACGTGACGCCGTCGGTCTACGCGACCGCGCAGGGGGGTGGAGCCGGCGACGCGCGCATCAACGTCCGCGGCTTCAGCCAGCGCAACACCGCGGTGATGATCAACGGCGTGCCCGTCAACGACATGGAGAACGGGTGGGTCTACTGGTCCAACTGGGACGGCCTGGGAGACGCCGCCACCAGCATCCAGCTGCAGCGCGGCCTCAGCGCCATCAACCTGGCCACCCCGTCGATCGGCGGCACGCTGAACGTCATCACCGACCCGAGCCGGAAGGAGTCCGGCTACAACCTCAAGCTGGAGTTCGGGAGCGGGAACTTCCGCAAGACGACGATGACCGCGTCGACGGGCCCGGTGGGGAAGTTCGCCATGACCGCCTCGTTCGTGCGCAAGACGGGCGACGGGATCGTCGACGGGGCGTGGACCGACGCCTTGGCGTACTACATGGCCTCGCAGTACAAGTTCAGCGATCGCAACAGGTTGGAGCTGTACGCCGTGGGGGCGCCGCAGCGTCACGGCCAGAGGTCGTGGAAGCTGAATGTTGCAACCTACGACAGGGATTTCGCCCTCTCGCTGGAGGGCTACGATTCGGCGGCGGTCGAAAGCCGCTTCCGCAATCAGGCCGGGAGGTCTTGGAATCCCAACTGGGCCGGCGTCAGCCCCGGCTACACCGGACGCCAATTCACGAGTACCGGACCGGGCGCGGGCATCTTCAGCCGCCATGACCCCAGCTTCATCAACGAGCGGGAGAACTACTTTCACAAGCCGCAGGTGAATCTCAACTGGTACTCGCAGCTGGGCGACGGACTGACCGCGCACACGGTGGCGTACTACTCGGGAGGCAGGGGCGGGGGCACGGGGACTTTCGGTTCACTGCGCTGGGACTATACCTACACCCAACGCTTCGCGGACTGGGACGAGACCATTGCGCGCAACGCGGCCAGCAACAGCGGATCGCGCGGCATCCTGCGAAACTCGGTCAACAACCAGGACACCTGGGGCTTCATCTCCCGGCTGCAGAAGGAGTTCGGAGGAGATATCACGACCGAGTTCGGAATCGACTGGCGCACCGCCACGATCGAACACTACCGCGAAGTACGGGATCTGCTGGGAGGCGACTACTTCAACAGATGTTTCAGCTCCGGTTGCGACTCGGACTTCTGGGACCCCGACGAGGGCGAGGGCCAGCGCCGGCTGGGCGACAAGTTTCACTACCACAACGCGAACGACGTCAACTGGATCGGCATGCACCTGCAGGCCGAGAAGGTTACTCCCGAAGGGTCCTTCTACGGGATGGCCGGGTGGTCGAGGAACGCCTACAACTTCACCGACTTCTTCACGAAGGACGAGAATGGCGATTCCCTCAAGCTCAGCAGCGGGGGGCTCACAGGCTATCAGATCAAGGGCGGTGCGATGCGCCATCTGAACCCGGAGTGGTCGCTCTACGGCAATGCGGGATACGTTTCCAAGGTTCCGATATTCGACGGCGCCATCGATGACATCAACGGCATTCTGATCGAGAACCCCAAGAACGAGACCTTCCTCTCCTTCGAGGCGGGGACGCGTTTCCGTTCCCTGAACCGGAGGTTGTCACTGGATGCCAACCTCTACTTCACCCAGTGGAACGACCGGACCGGGAGGAGGTTCGTCCGGGCCTCTTCGGACGATGACGAGAATGCGGTGATCAGGATGTTGGGCATGGACGCGCGCCACATGGGTATCGAGGTGGAAGCCGCCTACCAGCCGGCGGACTTCATGCGGTTCGACGGGGCTCTTTCGCTCGGAGACTGGAAGCACACCGACAATATCGAGGGTTCGTTCACTTCCGATCTCGCGGACAGCACCGTGGCCTACCGTTTCTACGTGAAGGATCTCTACGTGGGCGACGCGCCCCAGTTCCAGATCGCCTACGCGGTGTCGCTGTTCCCCGCCGGTGGTCTCTACCTTCAGTTGGTGGGCAAGACCTACGGCAAGCACTACGCCAACTGGGACCCCTTCTCGCGTACCGAGTCCGTCGAGCAGAGCACGCAGTCGTGGCGCCCGCCGGGATACTCCGTCTACGCCTTCCACGCCTCGTACCGCCTCTCGGACGAGATGTCGGCGCCGTTCGGCGGGAACGTCCGCCTCTTCCTCCACGGGTTCAACATCACGGACGCGGTCTACGTTCAGGATGCCACCGACAACTCGAGGTTCAACGGATACCGGGACACATCCGAACAGGAAAAGGGCCGCCTGAGCCACAAGGCCGACGACGCCGAGATCCACATCGGCTACCCGCGATCGTTCAACTTCGGGTTCCAGATCTACCACTGACCGGGCGGCCGGGGAGGCTCGCGGCGGGCGGCTGCGAGCCTCCCCGGGGAACGGTCCGGAGGCTGCCAGGACGGTCGGAGAGGCCCGGGGAGCAGCCGCCAAGGGGGGGGGTGGCCCGTCAAGCGCACCGCGCCAGCAGCTCCACAAGCGCGTCCGGATTCTCGGTGTTGAGC
>CAZTOF010000867.1:0-1792 GCA_964615515.1 uncultured Gemmatimonadaceae bacterium | reverse complement strand
GCGTTGGAAGGGTTGGCCGGCGACGAGGACCCCAATGTGCGGGAGGCGGCGCTGCAGGGGTTGGGGGCGGGCCTCGAGGGCGGTGGCCGCGACCGTTTTCTCGCCGCACTCGAGAGTGACGACCCGCAGCTCGTGATGACCGCGGCCCGCATGCTGAGCGCCCACTCCGCCGCCGAAACTCCGGTCGCCGCCCTCCTCGGCTCCCTCGCCCGCTTCACCGCCGCCCGCCGCGAAACCGAACGCGATGTCCGCGTCGCCCTCCTCGAGGCGGCCGGCGCCGTGGGCGGGTTTTCCCGCGACGACCTCGCCCCCTACCTCACCGACTTCGACCCCGTCGTGGCCGACCTGGCCGCCGAGCTGCTGACGCGGTCGACCGGGGCGGTCCACGAAGCCGCGCCGAGGCGGCTCCCCCGCGCCTCCACCCCCGGTGCGGCCCGCCTCGCCGCGCTGGCCGGCACCCGGATCCGGCTCCGCATGGCAGGTCTGGGCGACATCGTGATCGCCCTCCGCCCTGACCTCGCCGCCACCAACGCCGACCGCTTCGCCCGCCTGGCCGAGCAGGGCTACTTCGACGGCCTCACCTTCCACCGCGCCGTCCCCAACTTCGTCATTCAGGGCGGCAGCCCGCACGCCAACGAATACATGGGCGACGGTCCCTACACCCGCGACGAGATCAGCGACCACCCCCACTGGCGCGGCACGGTGGGCCTGTCGACGCGCGGCCGCGACACCGGCGACGCGCAAATCTTCATCAACCTGGTGGACAACGTGCGTCTGGATTTCAACTACACCATCCTTGGCGAGGTGGTCGAGGGAATGGAGGTCGTCGACGCGGTACAGGAAGGGGCCGTGATCGAGCAGGCCGACGTCGTCACAGCCCGAGGGGTGCGCTAAGAACGGGATCGCCCGGCGACTCCCTCGACGAGCCGTCCGTCTCCACTGTGAAGCGTCCCGACTGGAGGTGACCTCCATGATCCGCCTTCCCTTCCGCCCGCTCACCCCTTTCGCCGCCAACTGTCCGGCACGGGTGCCGGGACCCCTCGCTCGCCCGGGTATCCTGGTCGCGGCCTGTACGGTCGCGCTTCTCGCCTGCGAAGCGCTTGCCTGAGGACGGCGAAGAGGACCGATGCGAAGGCGGAGAAGAGGAGCCGGAGCTGGTTGGCGGCGAAACAGGTGGCCGAAGTCCGGTCGGAGAAGAGATCCAGCTGCTGTTCCTTGATCGCGTTCTCCGAGTTGCCCCGCTGGCATTACAGGCGCTCGTAGACGGTGCGGGCCGAGAAGGTGTCCGAGGGCAGCGAGGTGACCACGAAGCGGAGGTTCGCCTTGTCGGCCAGATGCTCGGCCTTCGCGATGACGCGGCGCTCGCACGACCAGCTCTTCCGGGTGGCATGGGAGAACCCCATGTACCGGCGCGCGGGGCGGCCCCTTCTCTCCGCTTCCGCTGCGGCGTCGTCGAGTTGCCATTGGATCCGCTCGACCAACCGGGAGTTCCTGGCCAGGCCGATGACCTCCCCACGGGGGGCCAGCAACCGCCGGGCTGGCCTGGGTCTTGCCCCACTGGGGAGCGGTCGGGTCGGGTCGGGTAGCGATAGCGAAGGAATTGCGGCCAGATCGTCGTATGTGAGCCGGGGCGTTCGGCGTGCCGAGAAGATCGAACAGGACTGCCCGGGAGCGCGTCCAGCCGGGGCTCTCTCTGCACCCGCTCCCGGAAGCGAACCATCGCGATAGCGGCGTCGGGGGGGTACCCGGGGTAGACGAGGAGGGCGATTGAGCCCTCGAGATGTGATGGGGG
>CAZTOF010000866.1:0-3611 GCA_964615515.1 uncultured Gemmatimonadaceae bacterium | reverse complement strand
CTATTGGGCTGAGGAGCAACGCAGAGCGCAGCCCTGAAGGATGCGGCGCCCGATCCCACTCCGGGCACCCGGCCCGTGGAAAAACCCTCGCGGCAACGGTGCTCGCGGGACTCCATCCACGGACTCCTAGTCGTCCGACCGCGCCCCTTGCTCATCAGCGGGCCGGTCGAGTTCGTCCGGCGTGTCGGACTCGTCGGCTTCGGCGGGCTCGTCGACTTCGGCAGACTCCTCGGAATCCTCTTGCTCATCGGGTTCGGCAGGCTGGTCGAGTTCATCCGGCGTATCGGCTTCCGCAGGCTCCTCGGCTTCCGCAGCCCCTTCGGCCTCCACCGCTTCCTCGGCTTCCGCAGCCCCTTCGGCCTCCTCGGCCTCCGCAGGCTCCTCGGCCTCCACAGATTCTACGGACCCGGCTGATTCCTGGAATTCAGCGGCTTCGCCGGCCTGGGGGGATCGGTCCGGATCAGCGGGTTCGTCCTCCGCGGGCTTCTTTCGCCGTTCCGGAACCTTGACGACTTCGAGGACAATGCGCCGGTCGGAAGCGTCGGAGGAAATCACCCGTAGCGCGACGGTCTGGCCAGGCTCGAAATGGTCGTCCAGGGCGTTCGCCGCGACGCCGGCATGCGAACCCGGCACGAAGCCCTCCACTCCGTCTCCCAGATCGACGACCACTCCCCTGTCCTGGAGGCGCGCGACACGCGCGTCCGTTTCGGAGCCCTTGGAATACTGAGTCACCAGCCCCGGCCAGGGGTCATCCTGCAGCTGCTTGATTCCGAGCGATATGCGCTTGTTGTCGGAGTCGACGTCCAGCACCATGACCTCGACCTGTTCGCCCTTGCGGACCACCTCCGAGGGGTGTTCGACACGCCGTGTCCAGCTCATGTCCGAGACGTGAACCAGGCCGTCGATCCCGGCCTCGATTTCCACGAATGCTCCGAAGGAGGTGAGGTTTCGCACGGTGCCGTTGAGCCGGGTGCCCGTCGGATACTTCAGCGGCAGCGCGAGCCAGGGATCCTCCTCGATCTGTTTCATCCCCAGCGAGATCTTCTCTTCCGTGGGATCGACCTTGAGGACGACGGCTTCGATTTCGTCGCCGATCGACACGAGCTTGGAGGGGTGACGAACGTTGCGTGTCCACGACATCTCGGAGATGTGGACGAGCCCTTCCACACCCTTCTGCAGCTCCACGAACGCACCGTAGTTCGTGATCGACACGACGCTGCCGCGCACCCTCGCACCTACGGGGTAGCGATCCTCGATGTCGGTCCAGGGGTACGGCAGGAGCTGCTTGAGACCGAGGGAGATCCGCTCGCGATCCCAGTCGATGTCGAGCACCTTGACATCCAGCCGGCCACCGATACTGACCACTTCGGAGGGGTGGCCGACCCGGCCCCACGACATGTCGGTGATGTGCAGCAGTCCGTCCAGTCCGCCCAGGTCGATGAAGGCGCCGAAGTCCGTGATGTTCTTCACCACCCCTTCCCGGACCTGTCCGGTGAGCAGTTCCTTGACCAGGGTGGACCGCTTCTCCTTGCGTTCGCGCTCGAGGATCACGCGGCGCGACACGACGATGTTGCGGCGGCGCTTGTTGAGTTTGATGATCATGAACTCGTAGCTCTCGCCGATCAGGTCCTCGATGTTCGGAACCCGCCTGAGCGCGATCTGCGAGCCCGGGAGGAAGGCATCGACCCCCATGATGTCGACGGTGACGCCTCCCTTGATCTTGCGGGTCAGCAGGCCCTTGACGGGGCGGTCGTTCTCGTGCGCGTCCCTGATCAGTTCCCAGACGCGCAGGAAGTCCGCCTTCTTCTTGGACAGGACGACCACGCCGTCTTCGTCCTCGAGGCTCTCGAGGAGCACTTCCACTTCCTGGCCGGGCCTGACCTCGTCCGGATCCTTGAATTCCTCCAGGGAAACGGCGCCCTCGCTCTTGAAGCCGAACTCGAGGATGACCATTGCCTCGGTGGTCCGCAGCACCCGGGCCTGGACGATCTGGCCCTCGGTGATATCGCCTCTGGCCGTCCGGTGCTCGTCGAGCATGGCCTCGAAGGCGTCCCGGGAGACATCGAGGATTTCCTCGCCGTAGGGATCGTGGAGCAACTCCGGGGAGATCTCCTCCGACGGGAAGCGTCCGGCGGGCGGGGGAGTGGAGGAGTCCTCCGGGGTGTCGGTTGCCGACTGGGGTTCTTGGGGTTCGCTCATGTTGCGCATCGCCAGCATGCAGCTAGCGCTCCGTTAACCGCTCCGGCTCGGCGGGAGACCTGCGGGCAAGCCGGGTTGAGTGATGATTCTGCGGCTCTCTGACCCGACCCGCGGGGGCCTGGAGCCACCTCGTCGCCTTCTCGAACCAGCGAACGGACGCCGGGAAGTGCCACCAGCGCAACCCGGGTCCGGTCAAGGTACAGTCCTTAATAGTAGCGAAAAGGGGAAATCAACGGGATACTCGCCGGGCTTCCCGCGCCAGCCGCACAATCCGGTCGACCTGCTCGGCCGGATCCATACCGGTCGTATCGATCACGACCGCGTCCTCCGCCCGGCGCAGCGGCGCAACGGAACGGGAGGAGTCACGCCTGTCGCGTTCCCTGAGCCGCCGGGCCTCGGTCTCGATCTCGGCAGGATTCGGCAACTGCTTGCCCCGCTGTAGGATGCGTCTGCGCGCCCGTTCCTGCGGATCGGCGTCCAGGTAGACCTTCACCTGGGCTCCCGGGAACACGACCGAACCCATGTCCCGTCCCTCGGCGACCAGTCCGGGGCCCGCCGCAGCGGTGCGCTGCAGATCCAGGAGGCACGCCCGCACGGCCGGGATGGCCGATACCCGCGATACCAACGCCGTGACCCGATCGCTCCGCAGAGCCTCCTCCCGCGCCCGGTTCTCCAGCGCCCACACCTCCATGCGTCCGTCCCGCCACTTCACCGCGATGGCCAGGGCCGCCAATTCCCGCGGCGTGACCTGTTCCAGTGTCGTTTCCCGAAGTCCCGCCTCGAGGAGTCCCAGGGTGACGGCCCGGTAGATTGCGCCCGAGTCCAGGTGGCGAAAACCGAGGCGGTCGGCGACGGCGGCCGCGGTGGTGGACTTGCCCGAGCCGGCCGAGCCGTCGATGGCGACCACGAGGCAGCCGTGTTCGAGTGCCGCGGCCGGGTCCCCGGGTGCCGGATCCGAAGCGGCGGCCGTGGCCCGCCCGCCCCGGGCACTCTCACGCAAGCGCCCCAATCCGGCCAGGAGCTTCCGGAATCCCGGGAAGCTCACGTCCGCCAGCCCGGGATCTTCCACACGGATGTCGCACCCGGGAGTGGCGCCCAACACCCCGAACGCCATGGCGATGCGGTGGTCGCGGAAGCACTCGGCCACCCCGGAGAGAGGGCGGTCGGTCCCTTCGATCTCAAGCCCGTCGGGAAGCTCCTCCGCCACCACCCCGATCCGTCGCAGGTTGACGGCCAGCGCCGCCAGGCGGTCCGATTCCTTGACCCGGAGCTCACATGCTCCCGTGATCCGGGTGACCCCCTCGGCCCGGGCGGCCAGAACGGCCAGGACCGGCACCTCGTCGATCATTGCCGCAATCTCCGCCCCCCCCACCTCCACCGCCCGCGGCGGCGCCGTCCGTGCGCTCACCCGC
>CAZTOF010000865.1:0-7413 GCA_964615515.1 uncultured Gemmatimonadaceae bacterium | reverse complement strand
CCCCTCACCCGTTCGACGCCAGGTGCCGTATCTCCTGGATCGCCAGCGACAGGCCCGCCAGACTGATCGGCTGCTCCGCCTCCACCTCCTGCAGAATGGCGTGGAAGCGCGTAAGGCCGGCGTCGCCACCCCCGAATCCCAAGGCACCCGCCAACAGGCCCTCTCCGTCCAGCGCCCCTTCCGTCAGGTTGCGCCGGATCGCGCCCAGGTCGTTGATCAGGCCACGCGCCCAGCGCTGCTGCCACTTGCCTTCGCCGCTGGTCCTCTCGATGCACCCCACCAGCCACGGAATCCGCAGCTCCTCGGTCACCCAGTAGTACATGCGGGCCGCGCTCACCGGATCCGTCCCGGTGGCGCGCGCGACGCGCAGGATCTCGAGCAGGTGGTCCAGGAAGCGCAGCGCCACGAGGTTGCGCACGAAGTCCTCGTCGCCCACCTGCGGCATGAGCCCGGCCACCCGGTTCTGGAAATCCTCCCTGTCCCGGCCCGCCACGATCTCGTGGAATCGCTCCCGCAGTGACTCCAGCCCGTCCAGGCTGCCCTCGATCAGCGCACTCGTCGATTCCTCCGGGTCGGTGTTGGCCAGCACCCAACGGGTGGTGCGCTCCAGCACCCGCGCCAGACCCATCGTCCAGCGATAGACGACTCCGGCCGACACTTTGCCCTCTCGGGAGCGGATCTTCTCCAGCAGCGAATCGTGGCGCGTCAGCCTGGCCGCGACCAGCCAGCCGCGGGCGACCTCCGCGGCATCCCGCCCCGTCTCGCGCACCAGCCGGCCGATGAAGGCCGACCCCATCAGGTCGACCAGGTCGTTGGTGAGCTGGCAGGCGACGATCTCGCGGCGCAGGCGATGCGTCACCGCCAGTTCGCGCGGAACCGCCTCGGCCACCTCGCGCGGGAAGTAGCCGAAGAAGTAGCTCTCGGCGGACGGATCGTCGGGGAGGTCGGAGGCCAGAAGCGCCGCCTTGAGGTGCAGCTTGGCGTAGGAAAGGAGGACCGAGAGCTCCGGCCGGGTCAGCGACCGGTTCGCCTCCTTGCGGGCCGTGAGTTCGTCCCACGACGGAAGCCCCTCGGCGTCGCGGTCGAGGAGGCCGATGCGGGTCAGGTCGCCCATGAGCGCCCAGTAGTGGTCCATGCCGCGGCGGGCGCGGTACTCGTCCAGCGAAATGGCCTGGCAGCCGTACTCGTTGTCGGTCACGACCAGCGCGGCGACGGTGTCGGTGAGGCGCTCCAGGAGCCGGTTCCTCTCCTCCCGCGTGAACAGGCCCGCGTTCAGGCCCTCGTTGAGGAGGATCTTGAGGTTGACCTCGCGATCGGAGAGGTTGACGCCGCCGGAGTTGTCGAGCGCGTCGGTGTTGATGCGGCCGCCGCCGAGCGCATACTCCACCCTGGCCGCCTGGGTGAACCCGAGGTTGCCGCCCTCGCCCACGACTTTGGCGCGGAGATCCCCGACGTCGATGCGCACGGCGTCGTTCGAGGCGTCGCCCGCGTCCCCGTGGCTTTCGGCGGCGGCCTTCACGTACGTGCCGATTCCGCCGTTCCAGAGCAGGTCGACGGGGGCGGCGAGCACGGCCCGGATGAGACTTTCGCCGTCGAGCGTGGCCGCGCCGGGGCCCAGGCCGAGCGCCGTGGCGGCTTCTTCCGTGAGCTCCACCGACTTGACGGCCCGGGGCACAATCATCCCGCCCGGCGACAGCTTGCCGCGGTCGTAGTCGTCCCAGGTGGAACGGCCCAGACGGAAGAGCCGCTCACGCTCCAGGAACGATGCCTCGGGGTCCGGGTCGGGGTCGATGAAGACGTGGCGGTGGTCGAAGGCCGCCACCAGGCGGGTCTGCCGCGACAGGAGCATCCCGTTGCCGAAGACGTCGCCGCTCATGTCGCCGATCCCCACCACCGTGAAGGGTTGCTTCTGGATGTCCCTGCCCATCTCGCTGAAGTGCCGCTTGACCGACTCCCAGGCCCCCTTGGCGGTGATCCCGACCTCCTTGTGGTCGTAGCCGTGCGAACCGCCCGAGGCGAAGGCGTCGTCGAGCCAGAAACCGTATTCGGCGGCGACCGCGTTGGCCGTGTCCGAGAAGGGGGCGGTCCCCTTGTCGGCGGCCACCACCAGGTAGGGGTCGAACCCGTCGTAGCGGATGACGCCCTCGGGCGGCGTGTCCTCCCCGTCCAGGTTGTCGGTGATGTCGAGCAGGCCCCGCATCAGGGTGCAGTACTGTTCCCGGGCCTCGTGGGTCATGGCCTCGCGGTCGGCCAGCACCCGGCGGCACACGAAGCCGCCCTTCGACCCGCTCGGCACGATCACCGCGTTCTTCACCATCTGGGTGAGCACCAGTCCCATCACCTCGGTGCGGAAGTCGTCGGGGCGGTCCGAGTGGCGGATGCCCCCGCGAGCCACCGCCGCCCCCCGCAGGTGGATCCCCTCCATCCGCGACGACCGCACCCACACTTCGTGCTTCAGCCGGCTCTTCGACACCACCTGCAGCCGCTCCGAGTCGAACTTGAAGGATAGGTACGGCACGCCCCCCGACCGGACCGTCGGCGTGCGTCCCCCGGTGCGGTAGTAGTTGGTGCGCACCGTGCTCTCGATCACGCTCTGGTAGGCGCGCAGCGCCCGGTCGAAGGCAAGGGAACTCACCCCAACCAGCTCCTGGGTGATCTCGCTCCTGAGTTCGGCGGCCTTCTCCTCCCGTTCCTCACGGCTGTCGCCGCTCCCCGGATCGAAGCGTACCTCGAAGAGGCGGAAGAAGAGGAGCCCGATCCGCGGGTGGTTCTTCAGCGCGGAGCGCAGGACCTGCCTGCTCGGCACGGCCCCGATCTGGAAGGCGTAGTGCGAGTACGCGCGCAGCACCTCGACCTCGCGCCACGCCAGCCCGGCGCGCCGGACCAGGCGGTTGAAGGAGTCGTTGGTGGCGTCGCCGGCGCGAACGGCCAGGATCGCCTCCGACAGCACGCCGCCGAGCGCGTCCACGTCGACGCGGTCCCCGGCCGAAGTCTGAACGTCGAAGCTGTAGATCGACGACTCGGCCTCGCCGCTTCCCTCGTGCAGCTCGAAGAGCGACACCGCGATCACCTGCAGGCCGCAGTTCTCCAGCACCGGCATGAAGTCCGAGAGGATGATCCGGTGCTCGCGGATATAGACCTTGAGGTCGAACTTGCCGCCGTGCGTGGTGTCGTCGAAGAAGAGGACCGACTCCATGCGCCCCTCGGCCCTCATGGCCTCCAGCTCGATGATGTCGCGCACCGCCGAGGCCGCGTCGGTCGCGGCCTTGTACTCGGGAGCGAAGGCGCCCGCGTAGTGCCGCGCCATGCGCACCGCCTCCTCGGGCGGGCGCACCTCGCCCAGCAGGTCCCGCACCTCGTCGGCCCACGACCGCGTGAGGCTCATGACGGTGGCCTTGAGGTCGGGCCACTCGATCTCGGCGAGGCGCTCGGGCGGGCCGCCCAGGTAGAAGTGGAGACGCGCCTGGTCTCCGGAGCCCAGGGCCAGGTGGTAGTTGAGGATCTCGGCCTTGTAGCGCTTCACCAGCTCGCCCTCGAACTCCCGCCGGAAGGTGCCCGAGAAGCGCGTGCGCGGCAGCACCACCATGATCGACACCCCGCGCCCGAGCGCGTCGCGCCGCACCGACGCGAAGACCTCGGTCGTGTTGTAGCGGATCAGGATCGTGCGTACGTCCTTCGCGATCTCCCCGGCCGAAGCGAGGAAGAGCTCCTCCTTCGGCAGGGAGTTGAAGATCGTGATGATCTCCTTGTAGTCGTGCGACCCCGCGGACGCGCCGGCCTGCTCGAGCACGTTCCCGAGCTTCCGGCGCAGGATGGGGATGTCCTGCGCGGGCTCAGAGTAGGCCCTCGAGGTGAAGAGCCCCAGGAAGCGGTGCTCGCCCGCGATCGACCCGTCGCGGCGCAGCTTCTTGACGCCGATGTAGTCCATCCGCGCGCGGCGGTGGACCGTCGACTCGGCGTTCGTCTTGGAGATGATGAGCACCGGCCCGGCCAGCGCCCTCTCGCGCATCTCGTCGGTGAGCTGGCTCAGGAAGACGGGGTTCGAGAAGCTGGACGACTCTTCGTCCTGGAGCACGCCCAGACCCGACCCGGGATCGATCGTCACCGCCTCCTCCCCTTCGGGCTCGAGTGTGCGGAAGGTGTAGGAACGGTACCCGAGGAAGACGAAGCCCCCGTCCCGCAGCCATCGCAGAAAGGCCTGGATCTCGCGAAACTCCTCGCGCTGGCCGGGCAGGTCGCGCAGCCGGAAGCCGAGCTCCGAAACCACGTCGCCGACCTTGTCGATCATGAGGCCGAAGTCGTCGGTCGCCTTGACCACGTCCCCCAGGCGGCGCGCCGTCTCGGCCCTGAGCGATTCGCGCACCTCCGGCTCGGCGACCCGGGCCACCTCGGCGTACACCATCGACTCGGTCTGCGTGCGCTCCCCCGGCGCCAGCAGATCGGTGATGTGCCCGTCCCCGTCGCGTTCCACCGTCATCAGCGGGTAGACGAAGTGCGCGATCTGGTGGTCCCGGGACGAGAGGTACTCGCGGATCGTGTCCACGATGAAGGGCCGCTCGGATACGTTGGTGCGCACGATGGTGACCGGCGCGGACCAGGCGCCACCGTCCTGACCGGGGTTCACGACCTCCACGTCGACCCGGTCCGGACGGCTCCGGTCGAGGAAATCGAGCGAGTCCACGCACATGCGGCCCAGGTCCTCGGCCGCGCGCTCCTCCAGCAGCTCCGTCGTGGCCTTGCCGAGGAAGTAGGGTACGAACTTCTCCAGGAGTCGGTAGCGGTCGCCCTCCACCGTACCGCGCAGGGTCCGGAGTACCTTGTCTGCGACTGTTGAATCGGCCACGGTTTGGCTGGCGGGATCCGGATCGCGCATTTCGTCGCGGTCCCTCTGGCTAAGCAGTGTGAAGCGAGGGAGATTCGAACGGCGCCCAACAGTAATCCGGGGAACGCCTCCCCCGCCAGACGTTACCTTTCAACCCGTCGGCACCCACCCAAGTTCCCGAGTCGACCGATGCGCTTCATCCACATCGCGGACGTTCACCTCGACACCGCCTTCGCCGGCCGCTCGGACGACGTGCGCAACCGGCTCCGCCAGGCCTCGCGCGACGCCCTCGCCCGGTGCGTGGACCTCGCCGTCGCCCTGAAGGTCGACGCGGTGCTGATCGCCGGCGACCTCTTCGACGACTCGCGCCTTTCCTTCGCCACCGAGCGTTTCCTCCTCGAACGGCTCGACGTGCTCGCCGGCGCCGGCATCCAGGTGGTCTACGCCACCGGCAACCACGACCCGGGAGGCGGGCCGCGCGCGGGCGCCCTCGACCTGCCCGGCAACGTCACCCTCGTCCCCGGCGAGGAACCGGTCACGGTCACGATCGGGGGTGCGGATGGCGATACGGCGGGGTACGTCGTCGCAGCCGGCCACGCCACCGAGCGCGTCACCGACGACCTCTCGCGGCGGCTCCGCCCCGTGCCCGGCACCCCCCTTCCCCAGGTGGCGCTCCTACACACCCAGGTGACGGCCGCCAGGGGCGCCGAGGTGCACCACCCCTACGCCCCATCCAACCTCGACAGGCTGCGCGCGGCGGGCTTCCACTACTGGGCGCTGGGGCACGTTCACCAGTGCCAGGAACTCTCGGCCGAACCGCCTGTCCACTACTGCGGCAACCTCCAGGGGCGCGGTCCGGGCGAGACGGGCCCCAAGGGCGGGCTGCTGGTGGACCTCGGCGATCCCGCGCATCCGTCGGTCGAGTTCCGCGAGTTCTCGCGGGTCCGGTGGGAACGGCTGGTGGTCGTGGAGCTGGGGGGCGCGCGCACCCTCGACGCGCTAGGTCGCGCGGTGGCGGCCGCCTGGGAGAACGCGCGCTCGGAGGATCCGGGAAGGCACGATACCCAGTGGATGGTCGCGGTGGAGCTCGCGGGGCCGTCGCCGCTCTGGCGCGAGCTGCGCGAACCCGAAGAGCTGGAGACGATAGCGGACGAGTTTGCCGAACGGCTGGACATCGTCGGCTGCGAGGTGCGGGCCGCCGGGGTGTATCCGGCCGCGCGGGTCGAGGACCACGCGGATCGCCAGGATGCGCTCGGTTCGGCCCTGCGCCTGTGCCGCGAGGTGCGGGAGGGGGGCGAGCGGCTCGGTCTCTCGGAGACGGAGCTGGCCGGTTTCGATCCGGAGCGCGACGCTTCCATCGACGCCTACCTGCGGCGCCTGCTCGAGGGCGCCCCGGAGGAGATCCTGACCCGCATGCTGACCATGGAAGGCGCCGCCGAATGAGGTTCGAGTCCGTTCACGTCGACCGCTACGGCTGCCTGGCGGACCTGTCGACCGGGGACGCGCCACTGCCGTCGATTGTCATCGTGATGGGCCCGAATGAAAGCGGAAAGTCAACTTTCTTTGACTTTTTGTCAACTTTACTTTACGGTTTTCGCCCTGCAACCCGCATTCGCCACCCCTACACGCCGTGGGCCGGCGGCGATCCGGAGGGACGGGCAACCGTCCGGCTGGACGACGGCACGATCCAGGAGCTGCACCGGCGCCTGCTCTCTTCGGGCCGCGGCACGCTCACGGTCGGCGGACAGGCGGAGAACATCGGCAACCGTCCGCTGGCCGCCGCGGGGCACGTGGCGCGGGTCGTCTTCCGGCAGGTGTACGCGCTTACGCTGGCCGAACTGGCCGGTCTGGAGCGGGAAAGCTGGGACCTGGTGCAGGACCGGCTCGTGGGGGCGATGGCCGCGCCCGACCTGCGGCCCGCGCGGGAGGTTGCCGCCGGGTTCGAGCACGAGGCCGTGCGGCTCTGGCGTCCCGACCGGCGCGGGCGTCCCCGGGCGCGGATCCTCCAGGCCGAGCTCCGCGAGCTGAACGAACGGCGGCGCGAGGTGCTGGAGCGCGACCGGACCCTGAGGGAGAAGGTGGCCGGGAAGGCCGCGGCGGAGGAAGAGCTGCGGACTCTCCGCGAGGAGCGGACTCGAGAACGCGAGAGCAGGGTGGCGCTGGAACACCGCCTGAACCGGCTGCTTCCGGTGCGCAATACCCTGGTGCGGATCGAGGAGCTGCGCACCCGGGGCGGGGAGGCCGAAGAGCTGGGGGGACTGCCCACGGACCCGGAGGCGCGGCTGGAGGAACTGCAGCGGGCGGCGGAGAACGCGGCCGAACAGGTCGAGGTGCTGAGCGGCGCGGCGGTTGGGGAGGGCGGGGCTTCGGAGGAGATCCATGAACGCCTGAGTGAACTGCGCGAGCGCCTGTTTTCGGCGCCATGGGAGGAAGTGGACCGGGAACAGCTGTTGGCGATTCCGGTCGGCGACCTGCGCGAGATGGTGGGGGTCTACGAGGTCAAGCGGGAACAGCGCAAGATCGCCGAGGAGGGCCTGCGCGAGGAGGCGCTCGACGGTCTGCGCCAGGCGGTTCCTTCGGGCCGGTGGCGG
>CAZTOF010000864.1:0-1927 GCA_964615515.1 uncultured Gemmatimonadaceae bacterium | reverse complement strand
GCACGTTGGGGGTCCCCCCCTCCACCGCCCACACCTCGCTGGTCCCGTCCTCGTTCTCGATCTCCAGGTGGATCCAGGCGTGCGGGTTCACCCACTCCAGCTTCACCACCCTGCCCTGCAGGCGAACCGGCTTGTTCCGGTCGAATTCGGCACCGAAGGCGTGGTGGGCGACCAGCGGCACGGCCACCGCCGCCAGCAGCAGGATCCCGCCGGCCGCCACGATCGTCCAATCGGTCTTGCGCATGGTCTACCGTTTCCTCCGTTCTTCCGCCCGCGCCCCGCGGAGCACGTTTTCGAGCGCGTAGTTCCCCTCGTGGCAGGCGTATTCGTAGACGAGCCCGTCGAGCCGCGTGAACGGCACTTCGCCGCTCCACGGACGCGTCCACATGAGCGGGTCCTCGACGGTGAATTCGTAGTTGATGGTGTTTCCGCCGACCCGGGTGAAGCGCTCGGTCACCCTCATCTCCCCCGATGGCGGAATCCCCTGCAAGGTCTGGTCCGGATGAAGGTTGGTGGTCTCGACCACGAGCGTGTCCCCCTCCCAGCGCCCCCACGAGTCTCCCATCCACGGGCGGATGTGCTTCGGCAGCCGCTTCGGTTCGCCCATGCGGATGATCCGCACGTCGTGCACCATCTCGGTCATGATCATGATGTGGCCGGGGGTCTGCACGATCGTGTAGTTGTTGTTGTAGAAGTAGTTGGGCAGCATGGGCGGCCCCGCGTTCGACCCGAACGACATGATGCAGCGCTCGCCCAGCGGCCGGTTCTCGGGGTTGTCGAAGGCACCGAACCGCCGGGCGAGGCGCCGGCGCTCGGAGAACCGCCCCCGGCCCTCCTCGCTGAGCGGGGGAATCCGCCCGTCCTCCGGATCGACGACCAGCGATGTCCGCGGTTCGCCGTTGAAGACCGCGACCCGGTCGCCGGAGTCGATGAAGAAGGCGTTGTAGCCGCCGGTCCCGCCGGAAGCCGCGTCGAAGAGGGGATCGCCGGTGAACCGGCCGCCCACCGGAGGCGGTCCGCGGTCGGGATCGCTGTCCGCATTGGCCGCTTCACGGGCACTCATCAGGCCGCTCTCGATCGCCTTCACCTGCTCCCGCGTGAACACCGGACCCATGCCCGGGCGCCGCTGGATGGGCGTGACCGTGGCGTTCGACCAGTTGCCCTGCAGGTCGGGGTGCCCGGCGGGGGTGCGCGGGACGACCCATTCGCGGGTGCCGGCCTCGCCTTCCTGGGCGGTGACGGGCCCGCCCGAGGGGGCGAGTCCCGATGCCGTCGCCAGCGCCAGGGCCGTCAGGCGGGCGGCACCGCCGGCGCGGGCGTCTCGTCCGGCCGATGGGGCCCGCGGGACCGGGCGGTTGGCCCCGCCGGCCTCCCGCCTACCGGATCGGATTCTTGCGCAGATGTCCATACATCAGCTCCTCGACGAACTCGACGCACTTGAACTGTCCCAGCCGCGCGCCGGGGTCGATGTTGCGATAGAGCGGCATCCGGATCGTCCATGGACGCGAAAAGGTCGCGGGGTCGTCGATCTCGGCCTCGTACCGGATGTGGTCGGGGCCGGTCAGGGTGTACCGTTCGGTGACCTGGAGCCCCGCGCCGTGGTGGTTGCCGGCCCGGTCGAACCAGGTCCGCCCGTTGAAGCCGTTGACCTCGACCACGAAGGTGTCGTCCTCCCAGCGGCCCACCGACTGGCCCATCCAGGAATCGACCTGTGGCGGACCTGGATCCTCCAGGTGGATTTCGCGCATGGCGACCGCGTACTCGTACGCCACGAAGACCTTCGTCTCGCTCTGGAAGATCCGGAACGGGAAGGGCATGTAGGTCGCGCGTGGCACCCCCGGCAGGTAGCACCTGATTTCGGGGTCGCGCTCCAGCCACCGCTCCCGGTTCTCGTCGCGCAGCTCGAGCGCCTCGGGCAGGTACGGGA
>CAZTOF010000863.1:0-3926 GCA_964615515.1 uncultured Gemmatimonadaceae bacterium | reverse complement strand
ACCACCCCCTCCCAATTCCTCCATCCGGCCTCCGCCTCCGCCAGCACCATCCGGTCTTCCATCGAGGCCGAGCCGATCGGCGCGAGGTGCGATCGCAACGCCGTGGCGGCCTTCCAGAAACGCCCGCCGGCAAGGTCCCGCCGGACAGAATCGGGAACGGAGGCGCGGTGACCCGAGACCGACCCTGACTGGGCCGCCGCCGCCACAGCGGTCACCGCAAGCCCGGCAACCACCAGCACCAGTACCGGTAGCCCGGCGCGATGCCCCGATCCACGCCCAGGGCGGCGGGGCATCAACGTGTCTGTTACCCCGTGAGCGGTCAGTCCCCGGCTTCCTGCCCCATCTGCGCGGCGAAGAGGGCGTCGATCATCTTCTGCGCCGACTCTTCGATGTCGATGACCAGATGGTCGATTCTGGACACGAAGTAGTTGTGCGCAATGCTCACGGGAATCGCGATGGCCAACCCCGCCGCCGTGGTGTAGAGCGCGGTCTTGATCCCGCCCGCGACCGTGGTCGCGTCCACTTCGCCGGCCAGCTCGATCGCCTGGAACGCCTCGATCATGCCCATGACGGTGCCGAGGAAGCCCAGCAGCGGCGCCACGTTGGTCAGGGTGGCGAGCACCACCAGGCCGCGTTCCAGCTTGGACAGCTCGATCAGCCCCTGGTTTTCAATCGCCTTCATGACGCGCTCCGTCCCCTCGTCGCGGCGCTCCAGCCCGGCATGAAGGATGTTGGAGGCCGGCGAGTCGGACTCGCGGGTGAACTCGAGAGCCTCCTTGATCTGCTGCTGCGCCAGAAGCTCGTCCACCTCCCGAAGCATCTTCCTGGTCGCGGCGCTCTTCAGGAGAATATCGACGAACTTCCAGATGATCACCCCGAGCCCGACGGCGACGCAGAGCCCCAGCGGCCACTGCATGATGCCGAAGTTGCTCCAGGCTTCGACCATCTGTTCGCCGAAGGTGCGGTCCGGAGCGTCCATTCCCGGAAGCTGGGGCAGTGCGTGGTAGACGTTCGTCAAGCTGGTCAACGGTTCCTCCCGCTTTTGATCCTGAGTGAATGTTTGGGGGTCGTCACGCCCCCAAGGCGCGACCATGGATTCTCGGGCCCGCGGGCCCATTGTGCAAGGCTTGCCATAATGCGCCCCGAAGCCGGGGCTGTCAAATCCCCCGGACGCCGGGAGCGAAACCGGGATCCGGCCCGGCGGTGTCCGGTCGGGTAACCGGGTCGAATCATCGCCGCCATGTCCATTCCCGCGAACCGTACCGCTTTTGCAGCTTTGCCGCCAGTGCCGATTCTCCACCGGTCATCGAGCCCCGGTTCCACCGCCCACCGAGGACATCTTCGAATCCGTCGGCGATAGATGATACGAGACGCTTCCACGGCGGCACATCGCCCAGCAATTCGGCGAGGGTGACGGGGCGTCGCGGCGGCCTCGCCTCGTTCCCGCCATGCCCGTTCCAGGCGCCGCCGCGCTGCTCCCGGCTCGTCGCGGCGACGAGCGCCTCCTGGTTCGCCACCAGGAGGAGTGACCCGTGCTGCAGAATCACGCCGCCCATCCGCGCCTGGGCGCTCCCCACCAGCTTCCGCCCCTCCACCACCACCTCACCTTCCGCGGGCTCGCGGAAGCACGGCCCCGAATCCGGTGTCCGCGCGCGCCCCGCGGCCCGGGCGGCATCGACGCCCAGGCGGCGCAACCCCACCACCAGCCCCTCGTTGATCCTCAGGTACGCTTGCCGCAGGCCCCCTGCCGCGCGCACCGGCAAGACCACCGAATAGGTCATTTCCCGGTCGTGGAGCACCGCGCGCCCCCCCGTCGGCCGGCGCACGACCCCCATCCGGGGATGTCGGCCGAGCAGCTCCCGGTATCGGGCGGTGACGGGCTCGTTGCGCCCGAACGAGAGGGTCGCGGGGTTCCAGCGGTAGAAGCGCAGCGTGCCGGTGCCGGGACGAGCCAGGGTGGCGAGCGCGTGGTCGCGTGCCATGTTGGCGGCCCCCGGGAGCGGTTCGTCCACGAGGACGCGCCAAAAGAGGGGGGCGCAGACTGCGGCGGGTGCGGATGGGCCGCGGCCCCGGTCAGGGAGCGAACACATCTCCTGGTTCCATGACCTGCACATGGGCGCGGTCACCCACCAGTTCGCGGAATCGCTCCGGGTCCTAGGCGATCAGGGGCCACGTGTTGTAGTGGACGGGAATCACGACCTCCGGCTCGATGAACCCGACGGCCTCGGCCGCGTCTTCCGGCCCCATGGTGAAGTTGTCGCCGATCGGCAGGATCGCGACGTCCACCCTGCCGCGCAGGAGCTGCATGTCGAGGAGCAGGGCCGTGTCGCCCGCGTGGTAGATCCTCCTGCCGTCCAGGTGCAGGAGGAAGCCCCCCGGCACGGTGGTGAACCGCCCGGTCGTGTCGCCGTGTACCTGGCCGCCGTGCAGCGCCGCGGTCATCTTGGCCCGCCCGAAGGGAAAGTCGTAGCCGCCCCCGATGTGCAGGGGGTGCCCGCCCGCGACCCCCTGGGTCTCGGCGAAGGAGACGATCTCGAAGGTGGAGATCAGGGTGGCCTCCGTCTCGCGGGCCAGGGGCAACGCGTCCACGAAGTGGTCGAAGTGGCCGTGCGTGCAGAGGATGTAGTCGACCGCGCCCACCTCGGCACGCTTGATGTCCGCCACCGGGTTGTCGTCGAAGAAGGGGTCGATCACCAGCCGGGTGCCGTCATCGAGTTCGACGGTGAATGTGGACTGGCCGTGGAATGTCAGTTTGGCCAACGGTTTTTCTCCCTCTTGTTCAGGGGTGGTCGTGCGCGGGGGTCGCGGGCGCGTGCGGAGACCGGGGCGTCCATCAGGGGCGGGCCGGCTCCGGGAATTCGTACGACTCGACGGGGGGGCACGCGCACACCAGGTTGCGGTCGCCCCGGGCGTTGTCGATGCGGCCGACGTGCGGCCAGAACTTGTGCTCGCGCACCCACGGTGCAGGGAAGGCGGCCCGTGCCCGGGAGTAGCCGTGCTCCCAGGCGTCGGCCGTTACGGACGCCGCCGTGTGCGGGGCGTTCTTGAGGGCGTTGTCGAGGCGGTCCTGGAGCCCGAGCTCCACCTGTTCGATCTCGGCCCGGATCGAGATCAGCGCGTGGCAGAAGCGGTCCAGTTCCGCCCGGGATTCGCTCTCGGTGGGTTCGATCATGATCGTTCCGGGGACCGGAAAGGCCATCGTCGGGGCATGGAAACCGTAGTCCATCAGGCGCTTGGCAACGTCCTCCTCGGTGATCCCGGTGGCCTTCTTGAGCGGGCGCAGATCGACGATGAACTCGTGGGCCACGCGCCCGCTTCCGCTTCCCCACCAGTACAGGATGTCGAAGTGGTCCTCGAGGCGCATCGCCATGTAGTTGGCGTTGAGGATCGCGGTTCGGGTCGCCTCCGTGACGCCGTCGCGGCCGAGCAGGGCGATATACGCCCACGAGATGAGCAGGATGCTCGCGCTTCCCCAGGGGGCCGCCGCGACCGGGCCGATCGCCTCCTCGCCGCCGACCGGAACAACCGGGTGGCCGGGCAGATGCGGAGCGAGCTCCTCCGTCGCGCAGATGGGTCCCATTCCGGGGCCGCCGCCTCCGTGCGGTATCGCGAAGGTCTTGTGCAGGTTGATGTGGATCACGTCCGCCCCGTAGTCGCCGGGACGGCACAGCCCGACCTGCGCGTTCAGGTTGGCGCCGTCCAGGTAGACGTACCCGCCGTGCCGGTGCACGATTTCGCAGACGTTGCGGATCTCCTCCTCGAAGACGCCGTGGGTCGACGGGTAGGTGACCATCACCGCCGCCAGGCGATGGCTGTGCGCCTTCGCCTTCGCGGCCAGATCCGCCACGTCGACGTTGCCCCGCTCATCGCAGCGCACCACCACCACCTTCATCCCGGCCAGCACCGCGCTTGCGGGATTGGTGCCG
>CAZTOF010000862.1:0-3813 GCA_964615515.1 uncultured Gemmatimonadaceae bacterium | reverse complement strand
GCCGCGATCAGCACCCCGTGCTCGCGCCCGTTCTCGATAAAGATCCGGTTCGCGTTGAACCCCGCCGCGATCACCCCCGCGATGTACGCGCCCGGCACGTTCGTCTCCATCGTCGCGGGGTCGTGGTCGGGGACTCCCGTGCGGGGATCGGTCCGCACGCCGAGGCCGTGCAGCAGCGCGTGGTCGGGGCGCCAACCGGTCATGGCCAGCACCCGGTCGTTCGCGACCTCGGTGGCCGCGCCGGTGTCGTCGCTCACGATGGTGGCCGTGCGGGGTCCCAGCGCCGCGATCCTCGACTTCCAGTGCATGACGATCTCACCGTGCTCGATGCGGTTCTCGATGTCGGGGCGAACCCATGGCTTCACGCCCCGGTCGAAGACATCGGCGAAGTGCACCATCCGCACCCGCACCCCGCTGCGGTGCAGCTCCAGCGCCGCCTCGACCGCCGAGTTGCCGCCGCCGACCACCGCAACTTCCTGGTCGAAGAACGGGAAGGGCTCCCTGTAGTAGTGGATGACCCGGCCACCGGGTTCGCCGCCGGGCAGTTCCAGCCGGTTGGGCTCGCCGAAACCCCCGGTGGCGATGACGACGGCACAAGCTTGCAGCCGATCCTCCCGGCCGTCGCCGGTGCGAGTGTGGAGGACGAAGCCGACCCCGTGACCGGCCGTTGCGGCTTCGATTTCGGCCCGATCCGCGACGTCTTCCCCCTCCGCCCTCCGATCGCCGGCCCTCTCGCGAACCACCCGTGTCACCTTTTCGTATTGGCGCACCTCCAGCCCGTGATGCGCCACCACGTGCCGGTAGTACGCCAGCGCCTGCCGCCGGGTCGGCTTCGGTTCGGGGATCGTGAACGGCACCCCACCGATCTCGAGCCGCTCGGCCGTGGAGAAGAAGGTCATGTAGTAGGGGTAGTGGGTGAGCGACTGCGTGATTGCGCCGCGGTCGAGGATGGCGAAGCGGAGGCCCCGTTCCTTCGCGGCCACCGCAGCGGCGAGACCGCAGGGCCCCGCGCCGACGATGGCGAGGTCGAGGGCCGGGTCGATCCCGGGCGGGTTGGCCGTCGTGTCCATTGGATGGGATTGGCGCGTCATGGGTTTCCTGGTGGCTCCCTATCGATCGGACCCGGAGCCTCGCAGGACCGGGAGCCGAAACGAGTCTAACCGGGGGCCCCGGGGACGCAACCCGCCCCACCGCCCGCGCAACCGGTTGCCGGGACCGCACCGTCCACCCCATTCTAAATGGTTACAGCTCTGCCGTTACGCGATTTCGAGACCGAGGAGGAATACGATGCCGCGATTCGCACCAGTCACAGGTTTGATCACAGTCGTCGGGACCATCTTCGTGGCGACCGGGTGCGGGGAAGCCCCTCACGTGACGACCCCCATTTCGCCGCTGACCGTCTTTATCGGTGACACCGTCACCGAGGATCTCTCCGACAACTTCGCGGATGCGGACGGGGATGATCTCACCTTCGGGGCCACGTCTTCCAGCCCGGCGGTCGTCGCCGCGGACGTGACCGGGACCATGCTGCGGATCGTGCCGAAGGCGAAGGGGGAGGTCGAAGTCGAGGTCACGGCCACGGACGACCACGGTACGGTCAAGACGGACGTCTCGGTCACCGTCGGAAACCGGGCGCCGGCGGTCATCGCCGAGCCCACGGTGGAGAGCTACCCGACCCAGGAGGGCACGCTGGTGCTTTCGGACCATCTGGCCGACCCCGATGGAGACGAAGTGACCTACATCGCCAGGTCTTCGGACGTAGGTGTCCTCGCGGTCGATGTGTCCGGTGACGTCCTGCATTTCGAGGCCCTGGCCAAGGGGGACGTGACGATTACGGTCACGGGGACCGACACCGACGGTCTTTCGGCGAAGCTGGAAATCCCGGCGACAATCGGTCCCATGCCCCCAAGAATGGCACTGGGGTTTCTGTACGACGCGGCGGGCGGCTCGGGATGGCGCAACCGCGACAACTGGGGGACCGACGCGGATCTGTCCACATGGTACGGGGTCGAGGTCAATGCCCGGGGAGAGGTCCAGTCCCTGTCCCTCGCCAACAACAACCTCAGGGGGAGCATCACTCCATGGGTGGGAGAACTCGTGGCTCTGGAGCGTCTCGACCTGGGGTCCAACGAGCTCACGGGAGAAATCCCGCTTCCACTCACGTGGCTCTCGCTGTCGGAGCTGCGCATCGGGAACAACGCGGGGCTGGAAGGCGAGTTCGGAACCAACTTCCGCCTGGGACTCTCCGACCTTGAAGTGCTGCTTGCGGGAGGGACGAACCTCTGCGCCCCCAACGACAGCGATTTCCGGAGGTGGCTCGACGGCATCGACGAACGGCGGGTGAAGATGTGCGAGCGGGTCTCGCCGACGGCCTACCTGGTCCAGGCGGCGCAGTCGGCGCCGGACTCGGTCAAGAGGATCCCCCTGGTAGGCGGCAAGCAGGCGTTGCTGCGGGTCTTCGTCACTTCCGCCTATGCGACCCATGAGGCGGAAATCCCGCCTGTGAAGGCGACCTTCTACGAGGGGGACGATGTGATCCACACCGTGACCCTCCCGGGCAAGACCGAACCCGTTCCAACCTATCGTGCGGAAGGTTCGTTGCGGGGGTCCGCCAATGTGATGATCCCGGGCGAGTATATCAGGCCGGACCTGGAACTGGTGGTCGAGATCGATCCGGACGGGACGCTGGACGATGAGCTGGCCGTGGCTGCCCGGGTTCCGGAGGACGGCCGGCTGGAGTACAGCGTGTACAACCTGGCCACCTTCGACCTGACCGTCATCCCGTTCCTCTGGGAGCCGAATCCCGACTCGGCGGCGATAGACCACGCGGAGGAGATGGAGGAGGACAAGGAGGAGAACAGCCTTCTCCACGCGACCTACGACCTGCTGCCGATCAAGGACTTCGAAGTGACCGCGTACGACCCCGTCGTAACCGACTCGAACGACCTCTCCGTTATTCTGCCGGCGACCGAAGTGATCCGGCGAAGGGATGGCGGTGCCGGGTACTTCAAGGGGCTGCTGGCAGGGCGGCGCGCCAACGGCATACAGGGCATCGCGTACCTGTTCGGCAGGAGCAGCGCTTCGATGCCCGACGGACTGGTGATGGCGCATGAGCTGGGTCACAACCTGAGCCTCCGGCATGCCCCGTGTGGAAACGTCGCTGACCCGGACACCAGGTATCCCTATGACGGCGCAAGGATCGGGAACTGGGGGTACGACCACCGCGGCGACAGGTTGCTGAACCCGTCCAGTTACAAGGACCTGATGGGCTATTGCCACCCGCAGTGGGTCAGCGACTACAACTTCAACAAGCTTATTCGGTACAGGCGGGCACGCAGCTCCGAGGAGCGGCGGGCCCCCGAGGCGGTCGCGCAGACGCTGCTTCTCTGGGGGGGCCTGGACGAGGACGGAAAACCGTACCTCAGACCGGCGTTCGTGATGGAGGCGTGGCCGGGGTTGCCAGCCGCGTCCGGTGCCTATTCGTTGACTGCGACAGACCGCAACGGGGTGGACGTCATCTCCCTCAGCTTCGACTTGGCCGAGGTCGCCGATGCTCCCGGCAAGTCGTCCCACTTTGTGTTCACGGTTCCTGTTCAGGAGGGGTGGGCCGGTTCGGTGGCAAGCATCACCTTCTCCGGGCCGGGTGGGACGGTCACGATGGACGGCGATACGGAGATGCCGATGACGATCGCGGTGGATGGGAAGAGCGGCCCGATACGGGCATTCTGGCATGGATGGCGCGATGACTCGGAGGCCAGGCCCGGGTGGGTGCTGCTCAGGAGCAACGGCATCCCGGGCCGGGAGGAGTGGGAG
>CAZTOF010000861.1:0-5735 GCA_964615515.1 uncultured Gemmatimonadaceae bacterium | reverse complement strand
GCGCCTCTATCCGACGTGTGATGTGTGACATGACACTAGTCTAGCTAGCCCGAGGGCGGCACCAAACGCAACCCGAGAACCCGCCTGGGCTGCGACGGCTCCTTGGAAACGCCCCAGACGTGGTCGCCGGACGCATCCTGGAGCTCGAATGCGGCGGGCATCAGCACGCGCCGCGGCGGAGATTCGCGGTCGCTGCGCCGGATCGAATACCAGACGGCCAGACCCTCCGCGACTTCGGGCGTCTTGAGCCAGGATTCACCCGAGGTCGTGACGACCACGGTGGAGACTGCGGGGAGGTGGGTCGGGACATGAAGGGCGTCTTCCGCGAGGCGATGCAGCTGCGCCGTATCGAGGCCGTGTCTCTCGGCTTCGGGTCGCAACCTGGCCACTGCCGCTTCGATCGCACCCTCCGCGCGCTCCCGGGGGAGGGGAACCGAGGGTACCGAGAACCGCCGGTGCCGCAGCGTGTCGCCCGTCGCGAGGATCTCGATGACCTCGACCGTGCCGGGGGGACCGTTCCTGCGGACGATGCCGACACTTCCGGCTTCCCAGTCGGTCCACGTCAGGTCGTGGTCGGCGAATGGCTGGTCGAGCGATACCTGGGAGTTGAACCGGCTCGATTCGCCGCGAACCGCCACGGACCAGGGCATGTTGCGGATGTCGAGAACGGCGATCGTGTCAAGGGTCAGTGCGCCGCCCGAATTCGCAACGTGCAGGAACGCCTGCGTCTGGAGAGGGGCGTTCTCGCCTGCGAAGTCCCATCCCGGGAAACCGCCCTTTGCGAAGAAGCTGCCGTCGCGCAGCGGGACCAGGCCGCGCAGGTTCTTCAGCTCCGGCGGGTACGTGATCTCGGTAACGAATCCCCTGTCCTCGTGAGAGTACCTCAGCGAGCCCTCGCTGTGTCTCACCCAGAAGCCGCCGGCGACCGCCTGTACGCGGAGGGGCGCACCGAATCCGTCGGGCACGTCCGTCGCATCCAGAGTTGCGGACAATCTCCCCTCCGGCGAGAATACCATAATCCTCCACGTCACGGAGGCTCCGACAACCTTGTTGTCCTGCACGACGATACGAGTGCCGTTCCCACCCACGCGCATCCGCGAGAAGCGGCCGAACCCCGAAGCGGTTCCTTCGGGTTCGTCGATCCGGTAGCCGGGTGCGGTGGTCCAAGGCTGCTTCCCCGCTTGAAGCCCCGCGGCGGACTCGACATGGCCGCAGGGTGCCAACACCATGGCCAGCGTACCGAGGCACCGGAGGCACGGCCTGATTGGACGGGCCGGCCTTCCGCCTGTCATCGCGCCGCGTCCCCGGCCTGATCCGCAACCGCATGCGGAAGCAGCCGCCGGCCGACCACGTACTGGACGTCGAGGTCGTCGCGCCGGTAGCCCCATACGCGCGCATCGGTGGCGTCCATGACCGTGAATCCGGGCGGCACCAGGATCCTGCGCACCCCCGCGGGGTCGCCATTCCTGCGCACGGCGTACCAAACGTTGTGCGAATCTTCCTTCTCGAACCCGTTGAACCAGATCTCCCCGGAGGCGGTGCCCCGTACACGCACGGCTCCGGGCATGACATCGGGCACGTACAGCGCCTGCCGCACCGCAGTCCGCATGGTGGCGAAAGCGCGCTCTCCGGAGCTGCTCAATGGCCGGGCGAAGGCATCGACCGTCCTTGCCACCTGATCGGGCGTGAGCTCAACCGGGGGCGGCGAGAGGCGCCGACGCCAGACCGTATCGCCGGCGGCATCGATCTCCGCCAGGTCGACCACACCGGCGCCCAGATTCCTGCGAACGACCACCACGCTTCCGGCAACACGGTCGAACCACGCCAGGTCATGGTCTCCGAAGATCTGTTCCGACTGGATACCCTTGACGGCAGGCGTTGCCGGCGGCGTGATGACCAGGGCGCGGTTGCGCGTGTCCAGGACCGCAACGGTATCGATTTCCCAGAGTCCGTCCTCCTCCGAGAGGAGCACAACGGGCAGCGACTCGATCGGGGGGTTGCCGTCGAATCCCAGCATCTCGAGCGGGGAGAACCTCGGGATGGCGAACACCGAACCGTCCTCGAGCAGGGCCGTGTACCTGAGCCCGGCGCCACCCAACGGGTTGGTTGGAAACGGAACCGTCTCCACGAAGGTCCCGTCGTTGGAGAACGACGTGAATCGCCGGCCTAGGTCGTCAATCACGAGAAAACCCTCGCGGTGCACCTGGACGCGGAACCGTCCCGCCAGCTCGCCCGGGCCTTCCCCGGGTCTCCCCACTTCGCGGATCAGCGAACCGTCAGGCGTCCAAAGGGTCGCCCGCCGCGAGTCACCTTCCGCGACGAGGATCAGGTCTCCATCCCCAAGGACTCGTACCGTGCTGATGAGGCCGAAGCCAGCGCCGGAGCCGCTTCCGAGGCTCTCGCCGAATTCGAATTCCGGCTCGGTGGTCCAGGAGGCCCCGAAGCCGGTCACGGGAACTGCCGGTTCCTCGCCACAGCCTTGCACGATCAGGGCGGCTGCGGGCACCGCGAGGAACCATCGCCTTGCCATGGGGATTCCACCTCCACACTCTTGCATGCGCGGGGCGCGGGTCCCACCCCGGCGTTCCCGTGTCACCAATATCAGCCGTGCCGAGTTGACTTGACCTGACAACATACGCTCCGGAAACGCCCTACAGCAAATGCGGGCTTGTGAACGGATTCACAAGCCGTCCACCGGGATACGGGAGGCGGGAACCTCCAGAGAGGATGTCGAGTTGGTCCGGCCGGTGGTCCACGGAATCCATGTGATGGACGACGGCCACATCCTCGTCGCGATCGTCGAGGAAGTGGGGGAGATTCCCAGCACCTTTGACGTGTTCGATCCGGAGGGGTTCTTCCTCGGCACAGTCGATCTGGGCTTCGGAATATCCCGCCGCAACCTGCCCGCGCTCGTTGGCGATACGATCATCGCAGTCGTTCCCGGGGCCTTGGATGTGCCCTACCTCGTGCGCGCCACGATAAGGCGTGCTCGCTGAAGCAGTCGGCCTGCCACGCCCTTGGGCCATATGAGAGCAGTGACGCTTAAACAATAGCTCAGTAGAGATTGCACGTCGCCCTTCGTCGCAATGGATCCGGCGTCGAGCGATGGGATCGGCGAGAGACAGCGGCGTCACCCGCGCCCGCGGCCAATGACGGGTGAAAGTCAGGCGCAGCGGTGGCTCGATGCCGCCGTGGAGGACCTTCGCCACGCCCGTTACGCGGAGGAAGGCGGATTCCACGCCACGCCTGTTTTTCGGCCCAGCAGGCCGCGGAGAAGGCCGTGAAGGCCGTCCACCATGCACATGGAGCACGGGCGGTTCTGGGTCATAGTGTGCGCAACCTGATCGAGCGGCTCGACCCGCGTGTTCCGTCACTTGACGAGTTGCTCGACGACGCTCGCGAACTGGACCTCAACTACATTCCGACGCGCTATCCCAACGGGCTCGAGGCCTGGATTCCGGCGGCAGGGTTCGGCGCGCGAAAGGCGGCTACCGCCATTGCCGGCGCGTCCGCAATCCTGACAGCAGCAAGGCGACATACTTCCGGCCCCTGACATCCGGCCAGACCACTCCGCTGGCCCGATTCTTCCCTGATCATGCTAGGGGTACCGCCCACAGCCACCAGCAACCCTGCCATTCTGGCAGACAAACCTGCCATTTCGGCAGATTTCGGCTGTGGCGCCCCCCAAACCCTGCCAAAACGGCAGCCTCGCCACCCGAATCCCCCATGGCCGCGAGTGGCCACACTGACTGAAGCCCGCGCCGCAGTGCGGTGCCCGCCTCACTGGAATCGCCAACCGGAGGACCCGATATGAACACCGACCGCCTCACAGTAAAGGCCGCCGAAGCCGTCGCGGCTGCCGCGAAGACCGCCCGCACCGGCGGACACCCCGAAATCGACGGTGCCCACCTCCTCAAGGCCCTGCTCGAACAGGAGGACGGCATCGTCGCGCCCGTGCTCGAGAAAATCGAAGTCTCGCCCGAGCGGGTCACCACGGCCATCGACACCGAACTCGCCCGCCGCGCCCGCGTCACCGGCGGAGCCGTCCCCGGCCCCTCCCGCGAACTCCGCAAGGCCTTCGACCTGGCCGAGGACGCCGCCCGCAACCTCGGCGACGCCTACGTCTCCACCGAGCACCTCCTCATCGGCCTCACCGCCGGCAGGGGCGACGCCGCCCGCATCCTCAGGGACAACGGCGTCACCCGCGCCCGCCTCGACAACGCCCTGGAAGCCATCCGCGGCTCCCACCGCGTCACCGACCAGACCCCCGAGGACAAGTACCGGGCCTTGGCCCGCTTCTCCCACGACCTGACCGAGCGCGCCCGCCGCGGCAAGCTCGACCCGGTCATCGGCCGCGACGACGAGATCCGCCGCGTCATGAAGGTCCTGGCCCGCCGCACCAAGAACAACCCGGTGCTCATCGGCGAGCCGGGCGTCGGCAAGACCGCGATCGCAGAGGGGTTGGCACAACGCATCGTGGCGGGCGACGTGCCCACCTCGCTCAGCGGCAAGAAGCTCGTCTCCCTCGACATCTCCGCCATGCTCGCGGGCGCCAAGTACCGGGGGGACTTCGAGGAGCGCATGAAGGCCGTCCTCAAGGAGGTCACCGAGGCCGAGGGGCGCTACGTCCTCTTCATCGACGAACTCCACACGATCGTGGGGGCCGGTGCTGCCGAAGGCGCCGTCGACGCGGGCAACATGCTCAAGCCCGCCCTGGCCCGGGGCGACCTCCGCATGATCGGTGCGACCACCCTGGGCGAATACCGCAAGCACATCGAGAAGGATCCCGCCCTGGAGCGCCGCTTCCAGCCGGTCTACGTCGCCCCCACCTCGGTCGAGGACACCGTCACCATCCTGCGCGGCATCCGGGAGCGCTACGAGGTGCACCACGGCGTGCGCATCACCGACGACGCGCTGATCGCCGCGGCCAGACTGTCGGACCGGTACGTGGGGGGGCGGTTCCTCCCCGACAAGGCCATCGACCTGATGGACGAGGCGGGAAGCCGGCTGCGCATCGAGATCGACTCGCTCCCCCAGGAGATCGACGAAGTGGAGCGCCGGATCATCCAGCTCGAGATCGAGAAACAGGCGCTGGGCCGCGAGGACGACCGGGGGGCGCGCGAACGGCTCGGCGGCATCGAGGCCGAGCTGGCCGAGCTGCGCGAGTCCAGCCAGTCCATGAAGGCGCGGTGGCAGGCCGAGAAGATCCAGATCGCGCGTATCCAGGAGCTGAAGGAGCGGGTGGACGGGCTCCGCACCGAGGCCGAGCAGGCCACCCGCCGCGGGGAGCTGGGCCGCGCCGCCGAGATCCAGTACTCGGAGATCCCCGCCGCGCAGGCGGACATCGGGAAGGCCGAGGAGCGCCTTGCCGGACTCCAGGCGGAGGGGAAGTTCCTGAAGGAGGAGGTGACGGCCGACGACATCGCCGAGGTGGTGGCCGAGTGGACCGGGATTCCGGTGACGCGGCTGATGGACTCGGAGCGCAGGCGTCTCACGGGCCTTGAAGCGCTGCTCGGCAAGCGGGTCATTGGCCAGGAGAAGGCGCTGAGCGCGGTCTCGGTCTTCCCCACTCCGGTCGGCCCGAGGAAGAGGAAGGAGCCGATGGGGCGGTTGGGGTCCTGGATGCCGGCGCGGGCCCGGCGAACCGCCCGCGACACCGCGCTCAGCGCCTTCTCCTGGCCAATGACCCGCTTGCCGAGCAGCGCTTCAAGGCCCGTGAGACGCCTGCGCTCCGA
>CAZTOF010000860.1:0-4672 GCA_964615515.1 uncultured Gemmatimonadaceae bacterium | reverse complement strand
GTACCGATCTACTACGAGAGCCGGCTCGCGAAGCTCACTCTGGATGAGGCCGAGCGGCCGAAGATCGATCCCGATTTCGAGGAGGCGACCGAGGGTGAGGAGATCGAGCGCAAGGAGAAGCTCAAGACCAAGTGGGCCCAGCTCGAGGCGGTGGTCGGCGCCGCGCCGCGGCTAAGTCTTATCGCCGAGGACATCGTGGCGCACTTCGACCGGCGGACGGAGGCCTTGGACGGCAAGGCGATGATCGTCTGCATGAGCCGCCGTATCTGCATCGACCTCTACCGCGAGCTGACCCGCCTCCGCCCGGACTGGCACGACGAGGACGACGACAGCGGCCGCATCAAGGTCGTGATGACCGGTAGCGCCTCGGATCCACCCGACTGGCAGCCGCACATCCGCAACAAGCGGCGCCGCGAGGGGCTGGCGAAGCGGTTCCGCGATCCCGGCGATCCCCTTCAGGTCGTACTCGTGCGGGACATGTGGCTGACCGGCTTCGACGCGCCGAGCCTGCACACCATGTACGTAGACAAGCCGATGCGCGGCCACGGGCTCATGCAGGCGATCGCGCGGGTCAACCGGGTGTTCCGGGGCAAGCCGGGGGGCCTGGTCGTGGACTACCTCGGGCTCGCGCACGAACTGAAACGCGCTCTCGCGACCTACACGGAGAGTGGCGGCACCGGCAGGACCACGCTGGACCAGTCCGAAGCCGTCGCCGTGATGCTGGAGAAGTACGAGGTGTGTCGAGGCCTGTTCCACGGCTTGGACTACTCGGGGTGGATCGACGGCACGCCGGGAGAACGCACGAGTCTGCTTCCCGCGGCTCAGGAGCATATCCTCGCGCAGGAGAACGGCAAGGAGCGCTGTCTGTTGGCCGTGCGCGAACTCTCCCAGGCTTTCGCGCTCGCCGTCCCCCACGAGGAGGCGATGCGGATCCGGGACGACGTGGCGTTCTTCCAAGCCGTCCGGTCGGTACTGGCCAAGCGCGCCGCCGGGGAGGCGCGTACCGAGGAAGAGGTTGACATGGCCATCCGCCAGATTGTCTCCCGGGCCGTCGCCTCCGAGGGCGTCGTGGACATCTTCGCCGCGGCCGGCCTTGAGAAGCCCGACATCTCGATCCTGTCCGAGGAGTTCCTGGCCGAAGTGCGGGGCATGAAGCGGCGGAACCTCGCGGTCGAACTGCTGCGGAAGCTGCTCCAGGGAGAAGTCGCGGTTCGGAAGCGAAGGAACGTGGTCCAGGCGCGATCCTTCGCCGAGATGCTCGATAAGACCGTCCGACGCTACGCGAACCGGGCCATCGAGGCCGCGCAGGTCATCGAGGAGCTGATCCAGCTTGCCCGCGAGATGCGCGAAGCGAACGCCCGCGGGGAGGCACTGGGCCTCTCCGAGGACGAAGTGGCGTTCTACGATGCCCTTGAGACGAACGACAGCGCCGTGCAGGTGCTCGGCGACGAGACGTTGCGGGACATCGCCCGTGAGTTGGTCGAGACCGTGCGGAACAACGTGAGGATCGACTGGACCCTACGCGAGAATGTGCGGGCGAATCTGCGGCGGTTGGTGAAGCGGATTCTGCGAGAACACGGCTATCCGCCGGACAAGCAGGAGAGAGCGACGCGGACGGTGCTTGAACAGGCCGAGGTGCTGTCGGAGGGGTGGGCGGTGTGACTTGCGGGGCCTTGGGACGCAGAGGACGCCAATGTAATGGGTAGACCCAAGATGGACGCCAACATCGCCATCGCACAGGCCCGCGGTTTGCGCCGGGTGGCTGCCGATCTTGACCGCGTTTGGGGCGACTACCTGAAGGGGGATCGGACACCCGACGACGACAACGACGCGAGATTCCCCGCCGAAGAGTTCCTCGGGAGCATGCTCGCCGCCCCCGTCGTGCGCGCTCTGGCGGCAGAACTGGCCTTGAAGGCCATCGCCATCAAGACGACGGGGGGCCACAAACGGGGCCACGACCTCCTCAAGCTGTTTGACGTGCTGGACCAGAAGACGCAACTGGCCATCGAGCAGTGGCGCAAGGACGTGGTGGAACGGGTTGTACACGGGTCTGTGCGGTCCATCCTCGCCAAGCACAAGGACGACTTCACCGCTTCGCGATATGTCGGGGAGATGCCGCCCGGCTCGAAGCCGACGTTTGCGTATGGGGTTGACTTGGACGTGGCCCTTCAAGATCTGATCGCCGTGTTTGAGGAATTGCCCACCGCCGCGCGCTAAGCGAGGTCCGCGCAGAGTCGCACCCAAGGGTCGGGGTGAAGAAGCTGAATGCGGCGGCGGCGGTGATGTCTGCCGTCTGCACCCGCCTCAGATCCGATATCGTCACCGGCAAGCTGGATGTCCGCGCGGCCGCGACAGAGTCGCCGAAAGCGGATCCGGTTGCACCCGGGAGCGAGGGCGCTACTAAATTCAAGCTCGATCGGATTCACACGGCCCGACGCGGCATCGCGGAGGAGGCAAGCCCCATGACTGACTGGAACACGTGCCCGGCAGTGGAACGCGATCCCCGCAAGATCAGCGGAGCCTGGGCGTTCACCGGGACAAGAGTGCCGGTGTACGCCCTGTTCGAGAACCTGGAGAGCGGCGCGACCGTGAAGGAGTTCCTGGAATGGTATCCCGAGGTCGGCGCGTGGCAGGTTGCGGCCGTTCTCAAACAGGAAGCGGAGTACTTCAAGGCTCCGGCCTGACGACAGCTACGCCCGGGACCCGTTCTCCTGAGGCAGGATCTGGAAGATGTAGTCCGTCAGGATCAGCATGTTCATGCTGTGCTTGTGGGTCGAATACGACACCAACCCGTGCATGGCGGCGTGACGATTCGGGACCGGATCCCGCTCGAGACTCTCCCGCGTACCGGACTCGTATACGTGCTTCACAAGTCGCCCGAATAGGACATAACCGAATAGCTCCCGGAACGCATAGTCCGCCAGGTCACCCGTGCCGGTCAGCTTCTCCATCAGGCGTTTAGAGCGGAAACCGGCGCCGATCGTCCTCTCGATCTCCGGAAACAGGACGCGGCAGACGCACCGGTACAATCCAGCCTCGTGAGCCGAAAGGGCTTCGCGGAACGTCTCCATCGCTTCGTGGTCTATGTGATAGTCCTCGAGGCGAGACTCCATATCGTCGCGGATCTCACTCCACCCGGTGCGGTAGTATTCGGAGAAACGCCTGTCGAGGAGGTCGAGGTCGTCTCCGCATTCGTCAACAAGTTGGAACGGGGCCGTGTGATACGGGAGCCATCCCACCTCGTTCAAGGCATCGACGCTTCGGTTCCACGCGGCAAGACGAGGGGCGAATTCCGACCACTTGGCGAGATGGGGGGCGAGGGCCTCGGACAGTTCCCTCAGGCGCTCGTGGAAGGGACCGAGCGATACCGCCAATTGCTGGACTACCGCGGAAAGCTGCGTGGCCACCGGTGCTATCGCCTCCGCCAGCGGTTCGACATAGCTGACGTACGCGCGGTCTGCAGCTTCCTGTGCCGCTCGGATGTCCTCGAAAATGGCTGCAACGTCATGGCCGTGAAGCGTCGCGTATGCATCTCTCGCGGCGCGGACCGCGGCGATCACATGGTCGTCCCTATCGGTCTCCATGGCTGACCTCCATCAGCTCGTGAGGAGTGCAGATGACGGGCGGTTCGTACCCCGCGCTCCGACACACCCGCTCGATCCGGGACCGCATGGCCGCATTGGCAATTGGCGGAAGTTCCAGGTCACAAGATAGTGGACTCGGTTCGTCACGGCGATGGCGATGTGGGCGGCGTCCACCGCGGCGGTGGGCGACACCGCCCGCGAGGCGATGAGTTCGTGAGCGAGTTCCTCCGCTTCCTCCGTCGCATCGAGGAGTGTCACGTCTTCGAGCGCCATCAGCCGGGCGCGAGCAGCATCCGGGTCCCCCTGCCCGGCTTCCCGAATTACGAGTTCCGACGCGGCGAGGTGGAATCGGTCCCCGGCCGTCCGCCACCACTCGCGGGTCACCTGCTGGTGGGCCGTGATCACCACATCACGCGAAGGACGGGACGTGAGGTAGCTCACGATTGAAGTCTCGATGTATGCGGTAGGACTCATATCTCCTATGACTGTCGTCGAAGAGTGGTCGATGTACCGGTAAGGTAACGACGCCCGGGCCGACCAGGGCGGAAGGTGACGCTTGCCTCGCGAGCGGAGGCCGGGGGTGTCGAGAGGTGGTGAGCGGGACCGGGCGGGTCCGGCACGACCGCCGTCCCGGTACGAGGGCTGGACAACCCGGCCGTCCCCTCGGGGTTGTCCACCGCGATGCGCTCACCCGCAAGCCCGGCTGCGCGCACACGTCGCAGCGCCTGTCGCACGATCGTCGTCTTGCCGGACTGGCGAGGGCCGGTGATGGCGACGATTCGGGGCCGAACGCGATCGTCGGTCAGGAGGCGAACGAGGTCGCCGACGTGGGGGCGCTGGAAGGGAATCACAGGACTATTGCAATACGCTTGGGGATTTTCTACAACGAGTAATACACGTCATGAAAGAGCCCGGTGAGGAAGGGTGGCCGGGGTGCCACGAGAATGGTTGGCTTGATGGTATCGAGCGTGCTACCGTCACCTTGCGCCCCCGTAGTCCGCCGTCCCACTCTGAACCGGAACGACCGACATCCCACCGAAATGCGCCCCACGCCCCCCTCCCCTGCGGTCAAGTGCAAGGACCACCAC
>CAZTOF010000859.1:0-9906 GCA_964615515.1 uncultured Gemmatimonadaceae bacterium | reverse complement strand
AATAGGCGCGGGCCGCCTGATCGACGAGTGCGGCCTCAAGGGATACGTGCACGGGGCCGCCGAGATCTTCCACAAGCACGCCAACATCATCGTGAACCTGGGCGGGGCGACTGCGGCGGAGGTGCGTACGCTGATCGACCTCGCGCACTCCACCGTGCTCAGGGAAACGGGGTACGCACTGGAGACCGAGATCTGCTTCGTGGGAGAGTTCTGACTCCGGCCCCGCGCCTCCCTCAGCTCGTGTGCGTGAGTGAAAAGCGTTCGAGCGGGCCGTGGAAGCGTATCCAGACTCTCACCAGAAGCATCACCGCCACGGCCCCCAGCCCGGCGGCCAGGCCCCACCACAGGCCCACCGGCCCCATGCCCTGCCCAAACCCCAGCCAGAGACTCACGGGCATGCCGAACAGCCAGAATCCGAGGACGTTGTAGACCATCGGCCGCAGGGTATCCGCAACTCCCCGCAGCACTCCCGTGCACACGACCTGCAGTCCGTCGAAGAGCTGGAACATCCCGGCCACGGGAATGAGCGCCGCAGCCACCGCGGCGATCCCGGCACCGGTCGTGAACTGGCGCGCCAGCATTTCCGGGAACGCGAGAAAGACCATCGCGGTCACCGACATCACGGCGCAGCACAGGAGGACGGCGCCTCCCGCCGCCCGCCTGGCCCGATCCGGGTCGCCGCGCCCCACGGCACGCCCCACGAGCACCGCGGCGGCCTGCGAGACGCCCAGCGGGACCATGAACGCGAAGGCCGCCAGGTTGAGGGCGATCTGGTGACCGGCGATCGACTCGGTTCCCAGCCACCCCATGGCGATCCCGATGGCGCCGAAGGCCCCGAATTCGAGGAAGAGCTGGAGTCCGATCGGCGATCCCATCCCCATGATCCGCCTCAGGGGCCGCGCCTGGAGAAGGTCCCGGCGAATGCGCCGCAGATAGGGGGCCAGCAGGCGCCACCCCAGCAGCAGCGCGCACAGCCACATGAACCACCTGGAGGCGACCGTCGCCCAACCCGAGCCGACGGCGCCCAGCGCGGGTGCGCCCAGGTTGCCGAACACAAGAACCCAGTTGGCGAAGGCGTTCACCAGATTGGCGACCAGGATCGTCCACACGACCGGGGCGACCCTTCCCACCGCCTGCAGCACCTGGCGAAAGACGATGAAGCCGTAGAACGGCAGCATCCCGGCGATCTGGATGCGGGCGTACGCGGCCGCGACCGGCACGACCTCCGCCGGCTGCCTCAGCAGCGTGAAGACCGGAGGGGCCAGCGCCAGAAACGCCGAGGCCAGGGCGGCGAGGACGAGACTCAGGACCAGTCCACGCTGGATCGCGATCTCAATGGAGTCGTGGTCGTCCGCGCCGAAGGCCTGCGAGACCAGGGGATCGAGCGCGAAGAGCAGTCCCATTCCGAAGACCGCGACGCCGAAGAAGTAGAGGTTCCCCAGCGTGACCGCCCCGAGCTCGGTGGCGTCGACCCGGCCCACCATGGCCGTGTCCACCAGCCCCTGGGCCACGAGCCCCATCTGCACCACGGCCACGGGCAGGGCCAGAGCCACGAGACTGCGGAATTCGCCCCCCCTGGGGCGGAAGGCGGAGAGGCCGGCCCGCCGGGCGACCCCGGACGGTGCGGACAATCAGGAAGCGGCCGTCACCGCGTCGTAGCTCTTGCGGGGCAGCGTAATCCTGAATTCGGTGAATTCGCCCGGCTCGGTCTCAACTTCGATCCTGCCGCCGTGCTCCTGGATGATCTCGTGGGAGATCGAGAGACCGAGCCCCGTGCCCTGCGTACCCGACTTGGTCGTGAAGAACGGATCGAAGATCCTGCTCACGATTTCGTCGGGGATCCCGGTGCCGTTGTCGCGGACCGTAATGAGGATGTTCTTCTCGCGACCCTCGGTACTGACGGTGACCGTAGGCATGTAGCCGGCGTCCTCCTCCTTGCGGCCGCGGGCCTGGGTGGCGTGGCAGGCGTTGGTGATGACGTTGAGGAAGACCCGGCTCAGGTCGCGGCCGATCGCCTCGACGCTGCCGGCGTCCTTGTCGATCTGGTAGATCATGTCGCAGTTGAAACTGGAATCCGTTCCTCTCATTCCGTGATAGGCGAGCTTCGCGTACTCCAGCACCATGGCGTTGATGTCGACGGATTCGACCTGGCCCGCGTCGTCGCGCGAATGGGCCAGCATCCCTTCGACGATGCTGTTGGCCCTCTGGCCGTGCTCGTTCACCTTCACGACGTTGGTGTTGAGGTCGTTGAGGATCTCGTCGACGTACTCCCGGTCGATTTCGCCGTCCCCGTCCCCGTCGCCGTTCCCCGACTCCGCGAGCTCCTCCTTCAGTTCCTCGATGAGCTCCGTGGACAGCGCGGCGAAGTTGTTCACGAAGTTGAGTGGATTGCGGATCTCGTGGGCGATCCCGGCGGTCAGGGCGCCCAGCGAGGCCAGCTTCTCCTGCTTGACCACCTGCTGCTGGGTGCGGCGCAGGTTCTCCAGCGTGTCCTCCAGCTCCGAGTTCTTGGCCTGAACCTCGGCCGCCAGCTTCTCCACCAGGTTGAGGCGCTGCACTTCGACCGCGTGCTGGCGGAACACCTCCAGCGCACCGGCCATGTCGGTGAGTTCGTCGTTGCCCTCGATCTCGACCTGCACGTCCAGGTCGCCCTTCGACATCTGCCGGGTCGCGCTGGAAAGCCGCCCGATCCTGACCAGCAGGCGCTCGCCGAAGATCTTCCAGGCCACGATGCCCAGAAGGATGGTGACGATGGTGACCGTGACCATGAACCACACGCCCAGCCGCACCAGGTCGCTGGAGCGGCTCGCCGCCCTCTGGGCCAGCGACGCCGCCTCCGCCTTGAGGGTCTCGACACGTGCCTCGAGCTCCCCGGTGACCTGGTTGCTCCTCGTGACCAGAGCCTCGGCGGTGTCCAGTTGCGCGAGTTCGGCGGCGCGCGTCTCGAAGATGCCCTCGCGACCGCTGGAAAGATCCGAGAGCTCCTCCACCAGTTCCTGCAGTCTGGCCCGGGGGCGGGCCCGGATGTCGGCGAGCGCCTCCTCCACATCGTTCAGGGCGGTCTCGAAGCGTGCGCCGGTCGCCCGCAGCTGCTGCTCGTCGGTCTCGGTCATCGCTTGCGCAACCTGGGCGGTCACCTCGTTCTGGTACGCCTTGAAGAGGAGCAGCCCGCTGTAGTGATCGAGTTCCTCGACGGTGCGCCGCCGCGACTGGGGAGCGGGCGAACCGGTCAGGTCGCGCAGCCCCGTGCGCATGAAGAAGTGCTGGTCGTCCAGCTCGCCCTCCACCTCGTTCTGGAGCCTCAGGCCGATATCCGCCAGGTCGACATCCAGCTCGCGGAGGCGTTCCTGGTAGGTCATCCGGGAGTGTACCGACCGGTAGATTTCATGCACGATCTCCAGGAGGGTGTCGACGAGGGGCTCGATCCCTTCCCGCTCACCGCCTTCCGCTCCCGTGCCGCCCTGCGTCCCGGCAGCCTGCTTGACGGCGTCGCGGAGGAACTCCTCGGTGGTCTCCACCTCTCCGCGCACCCTGTCCAGATCCTCGGTGCTCGTGGCGGCCAGCAGTCCGGGGGTCGCGCGCACGATTTCGGCGCTTCGCTGGGCTACGTCCGAGGCATGTTGCAGCGCGGGCATGTGCTCCCGGGCGACCTCCGACTGCCGCGCGTTCACAATCCACATCAGGATCAGCGCCAGCACGATCGAGATGACCGTGAGCGTGACCCCGCCACCCAGGCCGAGCACGATCTGCGTGCCGATGCCGAACCGTCCCCCGGTTCTCTCCCGCAGGCGGTCTCCCAGACGGCTCGGAAGCCGCTTGATGATCCACTCGAAGGCGGAGTGAAGCCGGTGGTCGAGCGTTCTGGGAGAATCCGTCATCGCGACAGCCGTTCCACCGCAACGAACCGGCCCCGCCTGATCACGGTCAGGAACACCGCGTCCGATCCCTGGTTGTCCCGGGGGCCGTACTCGACTTCGAATCCACCGAGATCGACGACTCCGGCCTCGGCGAGGTGGCGGAGAAAGGACTCTCGGGTCGGCGGAGCACCCGCGGTGTCCGCGGATGCGCGCAGGGCCTCCACCACGAGGCGGCCCGCAAGGTATCCTTCGAGTGATATGAACCCGGGCTGCGCCGCCGGGTCGACTGCTCGCAGTGCCGCGTGGTATTCGGCCACGACTGGAATGGAGGTGTCCCAGGGCAAGGGCACCACCTGAGTGACCACCACACCGTCGCCCGACGGACCGAGCTCCCTTAGCAGCGGGTTGCTCCCCACGAAGGAAATGTTCACGAACACGGCCCGCATCCCGATCTTCCGGGCCCACTTGATGAACGCCGCCGCGGGGCTGTAGGCACCGATGATGATCACCGCCTGCGGGTTCGACTCGCGGATCTTGAGCAGCGCCCGCTTCACGGCGACCGTGTTGCGGACGTAGGTGCCCTCGCTGACCAGCGCCATGTTGCGCTTGTCGAGCGCCATGCGGGTCCCGTTCAGGCCGGCGTGCCCGTAGCTGTCGTCCTGATAGAGGATGGCGATGCGGGTGAACCCCAGGTCGGTGGTCAGCCGTTCCACCATTTCCTCGGTTTCCTGGTTGTACGAAGCACGCAGGTTCACGACGTAGCGCTGCTCTTCGCCCCTCAGCAGCGCAGCCCCCGTGAACGCCCCGATGTAGGGAACCTTCGCTTCGCTGGCTATGGGTTCCGCCACGCGTGAAGTGGGCGTCCCCACCGCGCCGATCAGTCCGAAGACGCCGTGTGCGATCAGTGCCCTCGTGTTCACGATCGCCGCTTCCGACTCGTAGCGGTCGTCCCGCACCACCAGCCGGAGCTGGCGGCCGTGGACCCCGCCTTCGCGGTTGGCCTCCTCGAAGGCGGAGAGCACCCCCACGTGCATGTTCTCGCCCAGTTCGCGAGTGTCCCCGCTGATCGCGGCCGACTGCCCGAATACGATGGAGTCGGGAAAGACGCCGTTTCCGCCCGGGTCCGCCTCCTGGCCCCGCACACCCGGCACGAGCACACCGAGAGCCAGTGCGATCGGCACCACGTTCCCCACAGCCGCCCCGTTCGGGCGTCGGCTCACTGCGAATCCCCCAGGTAGCGGAGCGTGAGACAGGTGATGTCGTCGGACTGCGCCGCGTCTCCGGCATGCTCCTGCACCGCCTGCACCGCCTTGCGGTTGAAGGTCGCCGCGTTCGATCCGGCCACCTCGGCGAGCACTGCGGTGAGCTCGTCGTCGCCGAACTCGACGCCCTCCTCGTCCATCGCCTCGGTGATGCCGTCGGTGTAGAAGAAGACCACGTCCCCCGGGTCCAGCTGAATGGAGCCTCCGGGGAAGTCGAAGCCCGGCATGATCGCCAGCACCAGCCCGGCGTCGCAGTCGATGGGGTGCACCTCGCCGTTTTCCTTGACGATGAACGGCAGATTGTGTCCCGCGTTGGCGTACTCCAGGACGCCCGTCGCCGGGTCGAAGCTCGCGTAGAAGACGGTGACGAACATCGACTGCTCGTTCGACTCGACCAGGAGCTGGTTGACCTCCGACAGGCACTTCGCGGGGTCGTTCTCACCGATCGCCGTTCCCTTCATCAGGGTGCGGCTGACCATCATGAACAGCGCGGCCGGCACCCCCTTGCCGGACACGTCCGCCATGACGATTCCGATCCGTCCGTCCTCCAGCTTGAAGAAATCGTAGAAGTCCCCTCCGACCTCCTTGGCCGGGGTCATCCACGCGTGAATCTCGAAACGGGGGTCCTCCGGGAAGCTGGAGGGCAGGATCGACTCCTGCATGCGGGCCGCCACCCCCAGTTCCTGGCGCAGGGCCACCAGTTCGTCCCGCGACCGAAGAGCCTCCCTCATGACCTCCAGGTGGGCCAGTGTCTTGGAGATCGTGGTCTCCAGGTCCTTGAAGTCGAGCGGTTTGGTCACGAAGTCGAAGGCGCCCCGGTTCATCGCGGTGCGGATGTTCTTCATGTCCCCGTAGGCCGTCACGATCACGGCCCGGAGGTCGTAGTTCAGCTGGTTCAGCTGATGGAGGAGGGTGAGTCCGTCCATCTGGGGCATGTTGATGTCCGACAACACCATATCGACATCGGGGTGAACCTTGAGCTGTTCCAGAGCCTCCACCCCGTTCTGCGCGAAGACCAGGGTGAGCTCGCCCTTGCGAACCTTGCGCCGGAATTTCTGGCGGAGGAGGAGTTCGAGATCGGGCTCGTCGTCAACGACCAGAATCTTGGCCATCAAGTCGCATCCAGGCTGGGAGTGAGGAAGCTCGTAGGAGCGTGCGGGTCTCCCGCGCACCGCCCCCGATCGGCTGCGCGACCCCTCTAGCTCTATTGATGATGCCGGCCCGCCCACCGCGAAGGAGGCGTCCCGGTTGCGGACCCGGCGGGCCGGACGGCCTGCACGCCGAAGCACCCGACGAGGCGGAGTGCCCGGCTCCGGGGGTGTTCCCCGCGGCTCCTGCGGACCAATATCCGGGGACCCCCGGACTCCGTCAAGCGTTTTCGGGTCGCGGAGCAGACTTCTGGACCTGGAGTCCCTTGCCCGATACCTTACATTGCTGTGACGCTCGCCAATTCCGGCAGACCCTCAGTGGAGCTACGCTTACGTGTGTCAGTGCCCTGTCCGAATCCGACCCGGTCCCCGGGGAGGAAGTCCGCGCCCGAATCACCCGGATACGGGCGCCGCACTCCGGCCGGCCCGCGTTCAGGCGGGAGCCGCGGGGAGACGCCCGGGCGTGCGTGAAGCATGCGCGTGGCTGAGGGGCGGCATGGTCGAGCCGGGGGTCCGGTGAGCCACGCTTCCGATTCCGGCGAGACTTCGGTGGAAGCCAGGCTCGAACTCGAGGTCGGGCTTGATCCCAGCGAGCCCCGGAAGGCCGTCGAGCGGTTCGAGAGCTTCGCCCTCGACCACGAGCTGCCGATGGGTCTGACCTTCAAATTCCAGCTGGCGCTGGACGAACTCCTGACCAACGTCGTCTCGTACGCGTTCGACGAGGGAGCGCCCGACCCGGTCATCACCCTGGTGCTGCAGCTTGGGGACGGCCGGCTGGAGGCCCTTCTCGAAGACAACGGCCGACCCTTCAACCCCTTGCGGGACGGCCCAGTGCCCGATCTCGACCTTTCCGCCGAGGACCGCCGCGTAGGCGGACTCGGCATTCACCTCACCAAGGCGTTCGTACACACGCTCAGCTACGAGCGGGTGGACGGTTGGAACCGCCTGAACCTCGTGCAGCCGCTCGCGGCGCACCAGGAGGACCAAACATGAATGTGGAGACCAGCTACTCCGGAAGCACGGCCGTCGCGGTGGTCGACGGTCGCATCGATTCCGCGAACGCCAAGGACTTCGACGAGGAGCTGAGTGCCATCATCGACCGCGGCGTGAGCAGCCTGGTGGTCGATTGCGGCGGCCTCAACTACATCAGCAGCGCCGGGCTCCGTGTCCTGCTGATCGCTATCCGGAAGACCAACGAAGCAGGCGGCGGCCTAGCGCTCTGCTCGGTACCGGATCACATCCGCGAAGTTCTCGAGGTCAGCGGATTCGTGCGCCTCACCAAGGTATTCGCGACGGCGGACGAGGCGCGGGCCAGCTTCTCCAAGTAGGACGTTCCTTTTGGGCCCCAAGGCCCCCTGACCCGGTGCGGACGGGGGGCCGGGGGCATCGGGTATGGGGTTTCCGCCATGGAAGCCCGTGGACAACCCCTACGGCATTCGACCGGCAATGCATCCACGGACCGCTAGAAGAAGGTGAATGCCTGGATCTTGAGGGACCATTCGCTGACATCGTCGTAGCTGTAGAGGTCCAGGTTGGCCGAAATGCCGTTTTTTCCCGCGAAGTACACCATGAATCCCGGTGTGATCACCGTGCCTCTCACCGTCCCGGGATCGGCGGATTCGGTGCCGGCCCAGCTGACACGCACCATGGGTTCGATCGCGGCGATCCCCGATTCCGGGTCCAGCGCCCGGTACCACAGGCCCATCACCTGGAATGCGGAGAAGGTCGCATCGTCGCTCGCCTTCCAGTTGCGGCCGGTGAGACCGTTGACCAGCAGGTGGGGACCCTTGCGCCACGACCCGATCTCCAACTCGGCACCGTAGGCCGGCACCGACATCGTCTTCCGGTCGGAGTCGAGCGTCTCGTCCAGCGCCACATACCCTGACACGCGGCTGTTCTCCCCGAGGAAGACGGAGAGCCTACCCGAAGCCGACTTGCCGTTGTTGACGTCCTTCCTTCCAAGCCCCTCGCCGTTGGTGAGAGTGAACCGGTAGCCCATGCGGCCGTCGCCGAAGCGTCCGGTCATCAGGATCCCCGGTTCGTAGGTGTCGAGTCCCAGGCTGCCGGTCAACTGGCCGAAGGAGCAGATCCCCCCGACCCCGGGACAGTGGTCGACTCCCGTGACCCGTCCGTTTCGTTCGATGAGGGGCAGGTCGGCGTTGGCTGCCAGCCAGAAGTTCGACATCGCCCGCTTGAACTGGCCGATCTGGACCTGCAACCCCTCCGAGGGCTTCAGTTGGAGGTAGGCTTCGAAAACCGAACCGCCATCCGCGTTGAACTGCACGCGGCCGCCCACCTTGTCGCTGAGTTTCCCGTCGATCGTCACCCAGGCGCGGCGGATGGAGAAGGAGCTGATGCTGTCCTGGGCGCTGGACGCTTCGTACTGCACCTGTACGCGGGCGCCCAGAGTAACGGTGGAACCGCTGCGGGCATTGAACTGCTGAGCACCGAGAGGCAGCCCGGTGGACAGGACGCCGGTCCCGAGTCCGACTACCGCGGAGAGCAACGTTGCCCGAAATGTCATGATCCGTAGTCCTTTCGGCGATCAAGCCGTGGGTTGAGTCCGCTGTGCGTATTCGGGTCAAGATAGCCTGCCACCGTGTTTTGGACTATTCCGAAAAAAGTGTGGCGAGTCGAATCCGCCCCTTGCGAAGCCCTACTCCCAACGTATGTTGACCCCAATTCCGCGTGAGGCTGAGAGAAAACGCGCCGGACCCATTCCCCACAACCCATGGGAACGCCGATGAACGCACCCACCTCCTCCCGAACGACCCCCACCCGTCTCCACCGCCTCGGGCGGGCAGCCGCTCCGGCGGGTCTCCTCGCCGTACTGGTCTTCCTGGCCCTCCCCGCCCCGCTGGCCGGCGCGGCCCAGGATGCGGCACAGGACCCCGCATTCGTCTTCAACACCTTCTCGTTCCTGATCTGGGGCGCGCTCGTCATGTGGATGTGCGCCGGCTTCACCATGCTGGAGTCGGGATCCGTGCGCTCCAAGAACGCGTCGGTGATCTGCCTCAAGAACATCGGGCTCTACTCGATCGCGGGGCTCACCTACTACATCGTCGGCTACAACCTGATGTACACCGACGTGAGCGGCTTCATCGGTTCCCTCGACTGGTTCTACGGGCCCTCGGCGGACGAGATCGCGCTCCTGGGAGGGGATACCGCGGCCGCCGCGGCGGTGGTCGAGAACGGCTACGCCGTCACGTCGGACTGGTTCTTCCAGATGGTGTTCGTGGCGACCACGGCCTCGATCGTCTCGGGTGCGTTGGCCGAGCGGGTCAACCTGTGGGCCTTCTTCGCCTTTACGGCGGTCCTCACGACCATCATCTACCCCATCGTCGGTGCCTGGACCTGGGGCGGCGGATGGCTCGCAGAAATGGGCTTCACGGACTTCGCCGGGTCCTCGATCGTTCACTCGACCGGGGGCTGGGCCGCACTCGCCGGGGCCATCGTCGTGGGCCCCCGCTGGGGCAAGTTCCGCAAGGACGGCTCGACGAAGATCACCGCCCCCTCCAACATCCCCGCCGTCACCCTGGGGGTGTTCATCCTCTGGCTGGGCTGGTTCGGCTTCAACGGGGGATCTCAGCTGTCCCTGGGGAGCGCGGGGGACGCCGTGGCCATGAGCCACGTGCTGGT
>CAZTOF010000858.1:0-3364 GCA_964615515.1 uncultured Gemmatimonadaceae bacterium | reverse complement strand
GAAGATATCCTCGTGACTCGGCACTCGAGCGGTCCGTAGGCGGTCGAGCATCGGCGTGTTCACGTAGCAGTAGTCGAGCTGATGATCAACCGACTTTGACGTGTGCTGAAACGTCGGTACAGGGCCGCGATGAAAGTGGCTCAGACAATCGGTCAACCCGAGTGCATTCAACCGTTCGATGATCTCTTGGTTGCCCGTGTCCTTCGGTTCGTCGAACAGCACCGAACTGTTGAAATCACCGGCGACAATCCAGTTCGTATCGTCGGAGATGCCTGCATTGCGGAGCTGTGCCCACAGGATCTCGGTGAACCAGAGGTCACGGTTGTTCGTCAACTTGATGCCGGACACATCCGCCTCGGCCCATTGCTCTTGCGGAATCGGAAAGGCGGGCGAGTAGACCAAGACGACGTGGAATTGCTCTCCAGAGGCAAGTCGCGTCTTACATCCGACGATCCATCCGTAACGCTCCGTTTGGATCCTGTTGACCCATCTCAATTTCGATTCCAGGTACGGCGTGGCGTCGATCAGCCCCTTCGAGAGGACGGCGGTCGAAAACGGTGCGTTGTAGTCTTCAAAGAACCGTGGGAATACCCAATGGCATTGGTAACGGTCCCGCATACACCCGGGGATTCCGGTAACTTCCTGAAGCAGGACGATATCCGCGTCTTCGCGCCGAAGCGTTTCCCATAGCCCGCGCCGGGACTCGCCCGCTTTGTTGACGTTCCATGTGAGCACCTTCATTGGCGTTCGACACCTCCGTACGACCTTCAATGGTTGGGACACGAAAAAGACAACTTCGGTTTCCATTATGTATACTACTGTTTACATTCGCGCCCGCGCACCTTTCCCATGGAATGACCTTGCCCGCTCGACCTCGCCGCATCCCCGCGCTCCTGGCGCCTATCGCACTCCTGGCCCCGCTCGTCGCCTGCGCACCCGATACTTCGCCCACCACCCTCACCCCGCCCCACGTCGTGGACAGCGCCGGCGTCCGCATCGTCACCTACGACCACACGCCAACCGCCACCGCCCCTTTCCAGCTCGCTGCGGAACCCCGCTACCGCCACGGCGCCAACCCCGGTGACTATTCCTTCCAGGAGGCCAGCACCGGCCGTCTCCTGCCAGACGGGAGCGCTGTCGTCTACGACCAATGGAACGCGGAACTGGTCGTGTTCGGCCCCGACGGCACTACGCATTCCGTCCTCGCCGCGGAGGGAGAAGGACCGGGGGAAGTAGGCCACGTGGACGCCATATTCGCGCTGGGGCAGGACAGCGTCCTGATCGCTGATCCCAACCTCGGCCGCGTCACTCTCTTCGTCGGCGGTTCGGTAGCCCGTATCACGGCCCTCCCCCGCTCCGCCCGGCTCGACGTCAAGGGAATCGGGTCACCCGGCGAGCTGTTGCTGGCCACTTCCTACGGCTCTTTCAGTGACTCAGAGGCGTGGCGCCCCGGCCATGTGGCACGCTTCGACGTGGAGTCGGGGGCCCTCGACACTGTCGCGTCGTACGACTTCATGCCGCGCATCCCGCCGGGGCTCGAGTGGGAACCGATCCCGGCTTACGGCGAGGTAACGGTCACCACCGGGCACTTCGTCCAGACCAGATCCGACAGGCCGGAGGTCACCTGGCGCCTCCCCGACGGCACCACCACGCAGATCGTCCGCTGGCAGGCCGTGCCGGCTCTTCTCACCGAGGAGTGGATGCAGTCCATCGAGGCTCAGCATCGCATGGACGTCCGCAAGCACAGCCCCAACCTTCCCGAAGCCGCCATCACAGCAAGCACCCGGCGAATCATGGCGATCTATCGTGCCAGTATCGGTCGGCCAATACCCCTCTTCGCCGATCCGTTCACCGACGCCAAAGGAAGGGTGTGGCTCCCGTCCTACAAGCCCGGCGGCGAGCGCCACAGCGTGCCGCCCTACACCGTGATCGCGCCCGACGGGACATGGTTGGGCACGGTGGATGCTCCGCTCCGGTTCCGCATCCTCGACGTCTCCGGTGGGCTCGTCCTCGGCATGGTGGTGGACGAGATGGATGTGGAGAGCGTAGCGGTCTACGAGCTGGTGGGGCGGTAGAGGGGGTCTAGCGCGCGAACGGCCCGCTAACCGACCAACTCAATCCGCAGAGTAAGGCCGAGGACGTAGCCCGTCGTGTACTGCGGAAGCATCGGCAGCCCAGGACCGTACAGCAACACAGCGGGACCCACCGCCAACAACGGAGGCATGGTCGAGATGATTGATCGCAAGGATTTCAGGTACCTGGCATTGGAGTCGGTCGTCGTTCTCTTCAGCATCGTGGCCGCGCTGTTCGTGGACAGCGCAAGGGAAGACGCAGCGCGCCGGGAGTCGGCCGACGCCAGCGTGGAACGCTTGGTGCTGGAGGTCGAGCAGAATCTGGAGCAGCTGCGTGAGGTCAGAGATGACGTTGCGACGAGGCTCGAGCAGCTCCGAGCTCTGCGCGATTATCCCCCTGGTGATGTTGGACTGGCAGGGCTCATCGATCGATTCCAGGGATACAAGACACCGGACCTCTCAGAGGCCGCCTGGGAGCGCGTTTCAAGGAGCGAACTGGCCGGCGTTGTAGATCCCGACCTGCTTGCGGAAGCGTTCTACCTGTATGAATGGAACCGCCAGTTCGACCAGATCGACCGAGAGATCAGCCGGTTCGTCTACAGCGAGGTTTTCTATCTCCCAGAGCGCTTGGACACCGCCATTGCCATCTCCGAGCGGATCAAGGAGCAGTTGCTGGCGTGGGCCTCGGTGGCCATTCCGCAATTCGAGGCGTTTCTGGCCAGGCGACAATCAAGCACTCAGTAGTGATACCACGCCGCAAGGAAGTAGATCCGATCGTCGCTCACCTGGTAGACCAGACGGTGCTCGCTGTCGATCCGTCGTGACCATCGACCGGTGAGTTCACGACGGAGGGGCTCGGGCTTCCCGATGCCGTCGAAAGGGTCACGGAGGATCGCTTCGACCAGTTTGAGCGTGCGGAGGGCGCGCTTGCGGTCGGTCCGCGTCCAGTAGGCCAGGTCTTCAAGGAATCGGGGATGCAATACGGCTTCTCGGCGCTGCCGTCCGGTCATTCCTCCGCCAAGCCGAGTTGCCTGCGCAACTGGTCAACGTCCGTGGGCTCCCCCTCACCAGAGTCGGCCCATGCCATGGCTTCCCTAAGGCGCTCGGCGTTGGCCGGCGAGCGGAGCAGGTAGTCAGTCTCCATCCACGAACTGAGGTCTTCGGCCGCGATTAGAGCGACGGGTTCCTTCCCCCGCCGCCGGATCACAACCGGCTCGTGGGTGTCGGTCACCTGGTCCATGAGGGAAGCGAGGTTCTTCCGCGCTCCGGTGTAGGTGGTTTCGCGTATCATA
>CAZTOF010000857.1:0-2313 GCA_964615515.1 uncultured Gemmatimonadaceae bacterium | reverse complement strand
CACGAAACGAGGCCAGCGCAGCTACAGCGCTGGCGAGTGGGGCCGGAACCGGGTCCGGGTCTTTCCGGATCCGAAGACCGGCCTGCTTCAGATCGAGTGGCGGGAGAACGGGCGCAGGCTGAGCCGGTCCCTGAAGCACCGCGATTGGGATCGCGCGAAGCGGCAGGCCGACGAGGCCGCCGCGGGCTTCGCGGCCCTTGAGCCCAACGGCAAGGCCGAGGCCGAGCCCGAGCCGCTCACGCTGGGACGGCTTTTTGAAATCTAAGGGGAAGAGGTGACGCCCACGAAGGGCGAGAGGACGCGGCGGCGCGACCGTGTCGCGGCCGCGATGTTCCTCGACTTCTTCGGCAGGGACCGGAGACCCGAGACGCTTTCACAGCGCGATTGGGACCGGTTCATTCAGGCGCGGAGAGCGGGCAGGGCCGGACGCTCGGGCCAGCCCGTCGGCAACCGGACCGTCGCTTGGGACCTGACGTTCCTGATGACGGTGCTCAACTGGGCCGCGAGGTCGCGGGACGAGGAGGGGACTCTCCTTCTCGACTCCAACCCGCTCAAGGGCCTCAGGAAGCCCAGGGAGAAGAACCCCAACCGGGTCGTTCTCACCGAGGACGAGTACCGGGCGCTCCTGAAGGTGTCGCGGCAGGTCGGATGGCAGTTCCATGTCGCCTTCGTGCTCGCCCACGAGACCGGGCACCGGATCGGAGCCATCCGCAAGCTCCGCTGGCCTGACATCGACTTCGAGGACAAGACCGTCCGGTGGAGGGCGGAGCACGAGAAGACGGGCTACGAACACGTCACGCCCTTGACCGCCGAGGCGCTCGCCGTCTTGGAGGAAGCGCGAAGGATGAGCCGGGGGACCGGCAATGCCCCGGTCCTGCCCTCGCCGATGGATGTCACGAGGGGCATCGGTCGTGTGTCCACGCACAAATGGTGGACAAAGGCCCAGACGCTCGCGGGACTGGAGCCGAAGCCGGGCCGGGGTTGGCACTCGCTGCGCCGGAAGTTCGCCACGGACCTGATGGATCTGCCGCTCAAGGTCCTTTGTGAGCTTGGCGGTTGGAAGAGCCCCCAGACGGTGCTGCGCTGCTATCAGCAGGCCGACGCTGGACAGCTTCGGACGGCCTTGGAGAGCCGCCCGAGGGCTCGCACCTGAGATCCCAATCGGAGGGAGTCAAACGGAGGGAATCGGGCCGCCAAGTCCCATAAACTCAAAGAACACAGGAAGATGCGAATCTGTGTGAGTGTGCGGGGTATGCACGTCCACCAGTGCTCGGACGACATCGCCGACATCCTGTGCAAGCGTTGCTCGGCGAGCCTGACGCGCCGGATCGGCAGGTGGGTGTGGAAGCGGGTGCGAGGTGGCGAATGGCTCGCCATGACCGTGGCGGGGAAGGGGGCGGCATGAGCGGCTTCGAGATCGCGGAGGACCAAGAGGTCTACTTCGTCAACGAGTACGAGACCGACCGCTGTTTCGGCGGCCCCGAGGAAGGCGGCTGGTGGTTCGACACCGGGCGGTTCATCCGTTGCCGTGGCATCTACACCGAGCGTGGCGACGCGGTGCTCCTGATGGAGTGCATCGAGAGCGAGGAGATGCCCGGGCGCCGCCAGGGTTCTGCACCGGCCCAGCTCGGTGGCTGTCCGAGGGACGGTGGCCCGTCGTTCATGTCGAACCCCATCCCGGCAGGGACTACCCGGCAGAGCGCCCGAGGTACGAATGAGACGCTCGACCTTCGCACCGCTGGCCATTGCGGGCAATGCTGGCGATGGGCGACGCGCCGAAGGGGTTCCGGGGGAAGCGGGATCGGTACCATCGCTCGGGGACTCCTCCCGAGGTGGTGGCGAAGCTGAAGGCGAAGGCGGAAGCGAAGCGCCGGAGAAGGGCGAGGAGGAACGACCGATGATCGACGAGTACGAGGTCACGAGCTTCCGCCCCGTCCCCGGCCGCAAGGGCGTCTATACCCGCCACCGGACGGAGGACAAGCTGGGGCGAGGGACCGCCATCGCCGAAGCGAAGCATCGCTCGATGCACAACGACGTAGGTGTCGTCGTCCTGCGGTGGGACGGAGACCGATGGTACCACGTTGACTGGCACCATCCGAACGCATGAACCCCCCACGGACGTGGAGGCTCGATCCTTCCACGTCCGACTGTGGACGGGAACCGCCCGTCCTATCCCATGGAATCCAAGGGGGATACCATGCGCCGAACGGAACGAGACCTGAACAGGGTTGAACGGGAGCTGGCGACCGGCGACCGGCACTGTACACGCTTGGCTTGGTACGGTGGCTACTGCTGGCAGCACGCACCGGGAGC
>CAZTOF010000856.1:0-1688 GCA_964615515.1 uncultured Gemmatimonadaceae bacterium | reverse complement strand
CAAACACGGTGGTGGGGCGCAACGCCTCGTTGGCCGCTCGCGGCACGAGTGACCCGATCGCCACCACGCCGGGCAGCGTGATGGGATTGGCATCCAGCTCCACCAGCAGGATCTCCTCTCTGGAGGCATCTACTTCGAGCGACATCGTCTGATATCCCAGGCGCTCGACCCGCACCGTGTAGATGGCGAGCCCCGGAACCGGGATGTGGAATGTTCCGTCACCATGGGTGACTGCCATGCGCGCCGTCCCTTCTACGGATACCAGGGCGCCTGCCAGAGGCTCGGCGGAGTCCGCGTCGCGTACGACGCCCTCGATCTCGCCCTCGTGCTCGATCTGAGCGGACGAGCCGACGGCGCCGAAGACCATAGCCAGAACTGCCGGAATCGAACCGGCGAGATTCCTAATCGACATGCGCAGCCTTCTTGAAGCCTGTCGGCGTGCCTGCTCACTCGTGCGGCAGGCCGCAGCGGATATCGCTGAAAATGCCTAAAGCGGGTAGCGTGAATCCCGAGATGCATCGCTCCCGCCTAACGAAGCGGGTGGGGGACTTCCGGGAGGACAAGCTGCCCGGAAGCGGTCAGGCTCGCGGAGGGGCCCTCGGACCGCTTCCGCCCGGTGGGATCGGGCGGTTGGCCCAGGCGGTCGCGGTCGGGGTGCCGAGGCTGGCTTCGGATGCCAGCCTGAAGTCGCTCGGAACCGGGGATGCAATCCCTGAAGAGAGCGTGCGCGTCAACTGGCACAGCAGGTGGCTGTGTCCCGTGTCGCAGTGCTCGCTGCCCTCCCCCTCGATGTGTACGACGGTGCCCGACGCCCGGGCTTCCAGTACCGCATCCGCCGCGGGCAGGGCGGCGAAAACGGCGATCTGAAGCAGCGCGAGGGCCAGAACGCCGAACCGGCGGGGATCCCGCGAATGAGGAGAGATGTGCTTCAAGGAACTGGCCGGATGGCTGGGCCCCCAATCACGGGGCAACCAGTCTGGGTCGAACAATCGTTGCCAAAAGCGTCCGCAAATTCGCGGAGTTGGTCGCGCACGGCCCGAACACCTTGCTTCATGCCGCACGTGCGGCCTCGGGGGGAATACCCGGGGCACCCGGCGAAGTACCCACCGAGATCCGGCCGTAGCGCATGAACAGAGCGGGAACCACGATCATGTTCAGGACGGTGGAGGTCGTCAGGCCGCCGAGTACCACCACCGCCAGGGGCGCCTGGATTTCCTTGCCCGGCTCTCCGATCCCCAGCGCAAGCGGGATGAGCGCGAGGCCCGCCGTGAGAGCCGTCATCAGAATCGGACTGAGACGCTCCACCGAGCCCCGCCGGATGCTCTCGTCGAGCGGAACCCCGCTCGCGCACAGGTCCTGGTACCGGCTCACAAGGAGCATCCCGTTCCGCACCGCGATTCCGAAGAGCGTGATGAAGCCGACCAGGGTGGCGACGTTCACCGTTCCACCGATCAGCAACACGGCGATCACGCCTCCCGTCAGGGCCAGCGGCAGATTCACCATCAGGAACATCGCGGTTCTGAAGCTCCCGAAGGCGCGAAACATGATGAGAAAGATGGCGCCGACGGAGAACAGCGACAGGGCCGTAATGCGGCGGGTGGCGGACTGCCCGCTCTCGAACTGGCCGCCGTATTGGAGGTAGTACTCGGGCCCGAGGTCCAGATCGGCCGCGATATGCTCCTGGAGTT
>CAZTOF010000855.1:0-6564 GCA_964615515.1 uncultured Gemmatimonadaceae bacterium | reverse complement strand
CCCCCTTGGTGCCTGCCCACCCCGCATTACCTTTCAATACCCATCGGACAGCCGGAACGGGACCGTGGGGCCGCATCGCCCGGACAGGTCCGGCGGCCGCAACACGACGAGGAGCGAAAGTGGCGGAACTGGTAGACGCGCAAGACTTAGGATCTTGTGGCCCCTGGCCGTGGGGGTTCGAGTCCCCCCTTTCGCATTCGGCGCCGGGCGGATCATGAGTGCCCTGGCGCGGACCGCGGGCCGGGACAAGGCGTCCGGCGTCGAGGTGAAGGTCACCGGGGGCGAGCGCTGCCGCCGCATCCTCGACGTGACCGTGCCGGTCGCCTTCGTGGAGCGGGAACGGGCGGCCGTCGCCCGCAAGTACGCGTCCCGGCTGAAGCTCAAGGGGTTCCGCAAGGGACGGGTGCCGCCCGGCGTGATCGACAAGCGGTTCGGCCGCGTGATCGAGGAAGAGGCCGTGGAGCGCGCCATCCGCAAGGCGTGCGACCAGGCGATCGCCTCCCGGGAGCTGAAGCCGGTTACCGACGTCGATGTCACCGAAGTGCGCTTCGCGCCGGGCGACCCTCTGACCTTCAGGGCGGCCTTCGACGAGCATCCCACGATCGCGCTGGGCCGGCTGGGGGGGTTCCGCGTGGAGCGTCCCCGCGCCGAGGTGCCGGAGGGCGCGGTGGACCGGATCGTCGAGCGGCTGCGGGGTGAGCACGCGGTGTGGAAGCCCACCGAGAACGGCCGGCCGGAGCCGGGCGACGCCGTCACCGTGACCATGACGCGGCTGGACGGAGACGGCGACGAGAGCCGCCGGTACGAGCTGGTGCTGGGTGAAGGACAGGCCCTTCCCGACATCGAGGAGGCGATCCGCAGCCTCTCGGCCGGCGAGGAGGACGACTTCGACGTGACCTTCCCGGACGACTTCGCCGACGAGAGCCGGCGCGGGGCCACGCACCGGGTGCGGATCGCGCTGCTTTCTCGCAGCGTGCCGGAGCTGCCGGAGGTGGACGACGCCTTCGCGCGTTCGGTGGGTGAATTCGAGGACATGGACGCGATGCGGAGCCGGATCGGCGAGGACCTCGAGCGCAAGGCCCGGTCGCACGCCGAGGGCGAGGTCGACGACCGGCTGATACGCATGATCGTGGAAGCCAACCCGTTCGAAGTGCCCGCATCGATGGTGGAGAGGTACACGGACGTGGTCCTCGCGGAGGCCGAGGGGGTGGATCCCGACAGGCTGGAGGTCGTGAGGAACAAGGTGCGGCCGGTGTCGGAATTCGCACTGAAGCGAGACCTGCTCGTGAGCCGCATCGCCGACGAACACGGGCTGAACGCCACGCCGTCGGAGGTTGACGCCCAGGTCGAAGTGCTGGCCGGCACGACCGGCGAGCCCGCGGGGCGCGTACGCGCGCGCCTCCGCAAGTCGGGCGGCCTGCGCAACCTCGAGCGACGGCTCACGGAGGCGAAGCTGTTCCGTTTTCTGCGCGAGAAGTCGGAGATCACCGAAGCGTCATGAGAATCACCCAGGAGTCCTGACACATGTCCACATATCCGCCCTACGTGATCGAACGGACCAGCCGGGGCGAGCGCAGCTACGACATCTTCAGCCGGCTCCTGATGGACCGGATCGTCTTCCTGGGAAGTTCCATCAACGACCAGGTGGCCAACATCATCGTGGCGCAGCTGCTCTTCCTGGACGCCGACGATCCCGACCGGGAGGTCTACCTCTACATCAACTCGCCGGGCGGGAGCGTCTACGCCGGGCTCGCGATCTACGACACGATCAACCACCTGCGCGCCCCGGTCTCCACCTACTGCGTGGGGATGGCGGCCTCGATGGGGGCCCTGCTCCTCGCGTCCGGAAAGAAGGGAAGGCGGAACGCCCTGCCCAACTCGCGCATCATGCTGCACCAGCCCTCTTCGGGGTACCAGGGGACGGCGGCCGACATCGAGATCGGCGCGAAGGAGATCCTGGGAACGCGCGAGCGGCTCAACCGCATCCTGGCGGAGAAGACCGGGCAGACGCTCAAGAAGATCAACGCCGACGTGGACCGGGACCGCTGGATGAGCGCCGAAGAGGCGGTGAAGTACGGTCTGGTCGACCAGGTCCTGTGGAAGGGGGACGGCCGGGGGGCCGCCTCCAAAGCGAAATAGGAGGCCGGCATGTCGAATGACAAGCATCTGCGCTGCAGCTTCTGTGGAAAGTCGAAGGAGTCGGTCAAGAAGTTCATCTCCGGCCCTTCCGTCTACATCTGCAACGAGTGCATCTCGCTGTGCAACGAAATCCTCGCCGAGGAGGAGGAGCGAGAGAGCCAGGACGCCCAGGCGACCACCCTCGCCCCCCGCGAGATCAAGGAGTTCCTGGACGAGTACGTGATCGGGCAGGAACAGGCGAAGCGCTCGCTGGCGGTCGCCGTGTACAATCACTACAAGCGCGTGCACGGCCAGGGCCGTCTCGACGATGTCGAAATCGACAAGGCCAACGTCCTCCTGGTCGGCTCCACCGGGGTCGGGAAGACGTTGCTGGCGCAGACGCTGGCCCGCGTGCTGCAGGTCCCCTTCACCATCGCCGACGCCACCACCCTCACCGAGGCTGGCTACGTGGGCGAGGACGTGGAGAACATCCTGGTGCGGCTGCTTCAGGCCAGCGACTTCAACCTGAACGACTGCGAGAAGGGAATCGTCTACATCGACGAGCTGGACAAGATCGCGCGCAAGTCCGAGAACCCGTCGATCACGCGGGACGTGTCGGGCGAGGGGGTGCAGCAGGCGCTCCTGAAGATCCTGGAGGGCACGGTGGCCAGCGTGCCGCCGCAGGGGGGCCGCAAGCACCCCCAGCAGGAGTACATCCAGATCGACACGCGCAACATCCTGTTCATCTGCGGCGGGGCCTTCGAGGGGCTGGACAAGATCGTCGAGACGAGGCTCGGCAAGCGGCAGATCGGGTTCGGAGACAAGCAGGGGGACGAGGCCGACCCGGAAAAGGCCGACAACGGCTACGACCCCGGCGACGACCCCCTGTCCTGCCTGGAGCCGGAGGACCTCCAGCGCTTCGGGCTGATCCCCGAGCTGGTGGGCCGGCTCCCGGTCACCGTGTCGCTGGAGGATCTGGACGAAGAGGCGCTGGTGCGGATTCTGCAGGAGCCCAGGAACGCGCTGGTCCGGCAGTACGAGAAGATGTTCGAGCTGGAGGGGATCGGGCTGACCTTCGACCCCGGGGCGCTCACGGAGATCGCGCAGCGAACGTCCCAGCGCGGAACGGGGGCGCGCGGGCTGCGGGCCGTGATGGAAAGGATCATGCGGGACGTGATGTTCGACCTGCCGTCGCGCAACGATGTGCGCGAGGTCGTCGTCACCCCCGAATGCGCCACCGGAAGGGTCCCGCCGCTGCTGGTTCTACGGCCCGAGGCGCGGCGGAAGGAAGCGTAGCACCCCGAGGCCGACGATGCCTCCGGGATCCGCGTCGCTCCGCTTCAGGCCACTCTTCTTCCCCACCATTGTCTGGCGCGGGTGACGATGCCTCCGGGCATCCGGCTCGCTTCGCCTCACCTGTTCAGAATGTAAAGCCGACATTACATTATGTTATGTCTAGTATACATTCGACGCTGAACCGGCTCGACGGCACCTTCGAAATCCCCACCGCGCTGCCGGTGATCGCGCTGCGCGACCTGGTCTTCTTCCCGTACATGGTGGTGCCGCTCCTGATCGGGCGGGCCCCATCGGTCGCGGCGCTCGAGGAGGCGCGCTCGGAGGGCGGGCTCGCGCTGCTCGTGGCGCAGAAGGACGCGACGGTGGACGAGCCGGGGCGCGACGACCTCTACCGCGCCGGGGCGGTGATCCGGGTGGTGCAGGTGTCGAAGCTGGCCGACGGGACCGCGCGGGTGGTGATGGAAGGGATGGGACGGGCCAGGATCGAGCGGTTCCTGCCTTCGGGGACCTGTTTTCGCGCGTCGGTGGAGCTCCTGACGCAGTGGGAATTCGAGCCCGACCCGCCGGACGAGCCGGGGATGGAGGCGCTGACCGCCAAGGTCACGCGGCTGTTCCGTGAATACGTGCGCCTCTCGGACAGGATCCCCAACGAAGTGATCGCGGCCACGGCCGAGATCTCGGACCGCGTGCGCCTGGCCCACCTGATCTCGGGCCACCTGCTGATCGGCACGTCGGAGAAGCAGGAACTGCTGGAGCAGACCGACACCCCGGCCCGGTACCGGACCCTGCGGGAGCTGCTCGTGCGGGAGGTCGAGATCCTGCGCATTCAGGAGAAGCTGGACGAACAGATCCGCCTGCAGGCCGACGACGACGGCAACCCGGCCCTGTCCCTGGAGGAGCACGTCAGCTCGATGCTCCCGGAGCCGGGCGGCACCGACCCGGAATGGACCGAGCTGGAGCGCACCATCGGCCGAACCCCGCTGACCTCCGAGGCGAGGGACCGGGTGGACAAGGAGTTCGAGCGGCTGCGGAAGCTGAACCCGGTGGCGCCCGAGGCCGCGGTCATCCGCAGCTACCTGGACTGGATCCTGGCGCTGCCGTGGGAGCGGGAGACCGCGGACAGCCTGGACGTGGGGCGCGCGGAGGCGGTTCTCGAAGGCGAGCACTACGGGCTGGAGGAGGTGAAGGAGCGGATCCTGGACCACATCGCGGTCCTGTCGCTGGTCGGAAAGCTGCAGGGGCCGATCCTGTGCCTGGTGGGCCCGCCGGGGGTGGGCAAGACCTCGCTGGGCAGAAGCATCGCGCGCTGTCTGAAGCGCGAGTTCGTGCGGGTGAGCCTGGGGGGCATACGAGACGAGGCCGAGATCAGGGGTCACCGCCGCACCTACGTCGGGGCGCTCCCCGGCCGCGTGATCCAGGGGATACGCAAGAGCGGGTCGCGCAACCCCGTGTTCCTCCTCGACGAGGTCGACAAGCTGGCCCGGGACTTCCACGGCGATCCCGGGGCGGCCCTGCTGGAAGTCCTCGACCCCGAACAGAACCGCGCCTTCACCGACCACTACCTCGAGCTGGAGTTCGACCTCTCCAACGTCCTCTTCATCGCCACCGCGAACACCCTGGGCGAGATTCCCGGGCCGCTCCGCGACCGCATGGAGGTCATTCGCCTGCCGGGGTACCTGGACACCGAGAAGCGGGTGATCGCGCGGCAGTTCCTCTGGCCCAAACAGGTTTCGCGGCACGGGATCGAGGTGTTCACGCCCGAGATCTCGGACGAGGCGATCGGGACGATCGTGGCCGAGTACACCCGCGAGGCCGGGGTGCGCGAGCTGGAGCGGCGGCTGTCGCGGGTGGCGCGCAAGCTGGCCCGCGGGGTCGCGAGCGGCGAGGGGGGTGAGCCGGGGCGCGTGGAGGCGTCCGACCTGCGCGAGCTGCTGGGGCCGCCGGTGCACCTGCCGCCCAGTCGCGAGGAGGGCCCCGACCGGGCGGGGATCGCCTGCGGTCTGGCGTGGACGGCCGCCGGCGGCGAGGTGATGGAGGTCGAAGTGGCGGTCGTGCCGGGGTCGGGCAAGATCCAGCTGACGGGCACCCTGGGCGACGTGATGAAGGAGTCGGCCTTCGCGGCGGTGACCTACGCGCGTTCGCGGGCCCGCTGGCTCGGGCTCCCGGAGCAGTTTCACAGGGAGCTGGACATCCACATCCACATCCCCGAGGGGGCGACGCCCAAGGACGGTCCCTCGGCCGGGATCACGATCGCGGTGGCCCTGATCTCGGCGCTGACCGAAACCCCCACCCGGGCCGACCTGGCGATGACCGGGGAGATCACGCTGCGGGGACGGGTGCTCGTCGTGGGCGGCATCAAGGAGAAGGCGGTGGCGGCGCTGCGAGGCGGGATCAGGCACGTGCTGCTCCCCGCGATGAACGCGATGGACATCGAGCGACTCCCGGAGGAGGTGCGTGCAGGCGTGGAGCTGGTCCCGGTCGAGACGATGGACCAGGTGCTCAGGGAGGCGCTCGCGCCGGGACAGGGGCGGGGGCGGGCGAAGGCCCAGGCGCGCGAAGAGACCGTGCGGGGCGTCCGGGATCTCGGCACCCGGCCCTCGTGAGGCGGCGATGGTCATCCGCAGCGTGGAGTTCGCGGGATCGGTGGTCGCGCCCGGCCAGCCCTTCCCCGGGGAACTCCCGCAGGTTGCCTTCGCGGGGCGCTCCAACGTGGGCAAGTCGTCGCTGATCAACCGGGTGCTGGGGCGGCCGCGCCGCAAGGTGGCGCGCGTGTCGGCGTCGCCCGGGAAGACGCAGGCGCTCAACTTCTACGAGGTCAACCGGTCGTTCTTCCTGGTGGACCTGCCGGGATCCGGGTACGCCAGGGCGCCCAGGGCGGTGCGGGAGTCGTGGCGCGTGCTGGTGCGGGGCTACCTGGCCGGGAGCGAGCGGCTGCGCGGCGTGGTGTACCTGGTGGACTCGCGGCACCCGCCAACCGACGGGGACTGCGAGTTCGTGGAGTACCTGGCCGGGACCGGGGTGCCCACGCTGATCGCGCTCACCAAGGTGGACAAGCTGAAGGCGAGCGAGCGGGAGAAGGGGATCGCACGCCGGGTGGAGAGCCGGCTGGGCGTGTCCGGGGACCAAGTCGTGGCCAGCTCGGCCCGGACG
>CAZTOF010000854.1:0-1505 GCA_964615515.1 uncultured Gemmatimonadaceae bacterium | reverse complement strand
GCTCGGCGTCGAGCGAGGGGATCAGCAGGGTCCCGCCCGGTTCCGCGCGGAACTGTTTTCCGCCGGTCCTGATTACAGCGAACATGTCCATTTCCGTCGGCAGGTGGTTCGAGTCCGGGATGAGCTGCGCTGGGGTCCCGGTCCCGGGTGTGTCACCGGTTCGTGGGCCGGTGTGTGTTCGGTCCGGGGCTCGCATGCGGCTGAACAGCATTAAAAGGTAGCCAAGGCGATTCGGAGGTCAACGCCAAGGCACTTCCAACGGATGCTCCTGAACGGGATTCCGGTTTCCAGCTGGGGATCAGCCGGGAGTCCGGGCCGAAGATACCGAGTCGCGCGCCAGCATGAGCGCGGATCCGGAAGCCATCTCCCGGTAGTAGCGCACGAAGCGGCGGGTTTCGGGAGCATCGTACGCGGCCAGGTTCTCCGCCCAGCGGTAGGCGATGGGCTGGAACCACAGCTCGGCCTCCACGGTGAACGGGCCCGCATCCGGGTCGACACCGACCGAGTAGCGGACGGCGTCCGAGCCGGGCAGAAAGTCGGGGTCGGCGGCGGCGGCGCCGGCCGGAAGCACCCGGGCGTCCGCGCGGCCCGAGGCGAAGCCGTCGGGGAGGATGCGGTTGTCCTTCACCCAACGCTCGGCCGACATGAGGCCGGTGGTGACCGTCCCGTCGCCGTCGGCCATGACGCCCTGGTAGACCTGGACCCGGCCGGGCGAGTCGATGGTGGTGTGGTGCGGCTCGTAGCGCGAGCCGTCGGTGTCGTGGTCGTCACCGGCGAGGCGGCCCTCTTGGTTGAGGGCGCCGGACTCGAAGACGAGCCGCCCCGCCGCATCGGTGACGGCCACGCGCAGCCAGGCGCGCCGGGACGGGTAGGCGGTCGGAAACTTGTGGCCCGCGTGGTTTCGCACCGTGACGGCGGCCTCGAGGCGCTCCCCCCGTATGACGGGGTCGCCGATCTCGATGGTGGCGGTGGCGGTGCGGAGGTGGTCGGCGGTGCGGGCGGCCGCGAGTTCCAGCTCCTGGGGGAGCGCGGTCACCCCGAGTTCGTCCCGGTAGCGGTTGAGCATGCGCAGCATGAAGAAGTTGCCGCCGCGGAAGACGTGGCGGGATACCTGCGGGCGAGCGCGGCCCAGGACGCGGGTGACGGGAACGTCCTCGGCGACCTCGGGCATGTGGCAGTCCTGGCAGCTGCGCTCGTTCTCGCCGCCGTCCCCGTAGGCGCTGGCCTGCCACTCCAGGAAGGGAGCCTGCTCGGGGAACGGGGGGGCGTTGCCGTTGGGGCGTACAGCGTGGGTGACGACCGTGTGGCACGATGCGCACAGCCCCGACGACGTGACGTGTTCACCCATGGCCGGGCGGAAGCCGGTGGCCGAATGCATGATGCCGACCCCGCCCTCGTCGGGCTTGAAGGGGCCGAAGACGGGGCGGCCCTCTGGAGGGGTCTCCGCGGCGATCTCGAAGCGGGCCGTGAAGGTCCCCTCGGTACCCAGGCCGTCGGGCTGGATC
>CAZTOF010000853.1:0-1518 GCA_964615515.1 uncultured Gemmatimonadaceae bacterium | reverse complement strand
GCCCAGCCCCCGTCCCTGCCATGCCCCTCGATCCCGAACTCCTCGCCATCCTGGTCTGCCCCGAGAGCAGGCAGCCCGTAGCCATGGCCGGGGCGGAGCTGCTGGAGCGCCTGAACACCGCCATCGAGGCGGGCCGGGCGGTCACGCGGGCCGGCGCCCCGGTAGCCGACCCCGTGGCCGAGGGCCTCCTGCGTGAAGACGGACGCATCCTCTACGCCGTCCGCGACGGCATCCCGATCATGCTCATCGACGAGTCGATCGACGTCTCGGCGCTGTGATCCCCGGCAGTCCGTGGATGCACCGCCGCTCGAATCCCGGATGGCCGCGGGCGGCCACCCCGCGGGCTGAAACTTGCCGGGTCGCCGGTGACACCATGGTGACGTTTGCGGCAGAGTGCGAGTGACCACCTCCGGCGATCTCGTCACGGCCCCCGGTTTCGCCCGCTTCTACGCCCCTCTGGCGGCGACGAGCCTGTTGCTGACGGCCACCAACCCGATCCTGGCGGCCGCTCTGGCCCGGTCCGCCGACCCCGTGACCGCGCTTGCCGGGTACAGCGTTGCCTTCGCCGTCTGCGGGGTCCTCTACGCCCCCCTGTTCGTCATGCAGCAGGTCGCCGCCGCGCGACTTCTCGCCGAGGCCTCGTTCTCGCCCGTCAAGCGGTTCGCCTACCTGACGGGCACGGTCATGTCGCTCGCCGGGGCGCTGATTGCGTATTCCGGAGTCGCCGGGGACCTCGTCTTCGGGCGCGTGGTCGGCGTCGGCCCCGAAGTGCTCGGCGAAGCCGTGCGCGCCATGCAGTGGCTCTGGCCGGTCCCGTTCCTGACCGCGGTCAGGGCCGCGCACCAGGGCCGGCTGGTGGCCGGGCACCGGACGCTCCCCATCGCGGCGGCGACGGGGGGCCGGACCGGGGTGCTCGCCGTGGTCGCGTTTGCGTTGCTGGCAACCGGCGGGGGCGCATGGCTCGGTGCGGCGGCCTTCACCGCCGGGCTGGTCGTCGAGACGATGGTGGTGATGTGGTCGCGCACCCCGGAGCTCCAGCTCGAACGCGGGGACTGCGAGGCCGACAGGGAGAACGTGGCCCGCTTTTCGGCGCCGCTCATGCTCAATGTGCTGCTGTGGTGGGCCACGCCGCTGATCATCAACGCGGTGCTCGCGAGGACCGCCGACCCGGACCCGGCGCTGGCCGCGTTCGGGGTGGTCGAGGCGATGGCGTGGTTCGTCGCCGCGCCGGTGGGCCAGCTGCAGCACGCCGGCATCGCGCTGGTCGAGTGCTCGGAGACGCATCGGCGCGTGAGGAGGTGGGGGGCGACCGTCGCCTTCGCCATGACGGGGGTGCTCCTCGTCCTGTCGGTGCCCGCGATCCGGGAGCCGGTCCTGCGCCACGTGTTCGCACTCGAACCGGAGCTGGTGCGGCTGGCGGGGGCCGCGCTTCCCGTCGCGGCGGCGTATCCGCTCCTGTACGCGGTGCGCCAGTACTACCAGGGGCTCTTCGTGCGCTCGGGGCGGACGGGGGTCGTG
>CAZTOF010000852.1:0-4113 GCA_964615515.1 uncultured Gemmatimonadaceae bacterium | reverse complement strand
GGCCCACATGGCCCAGGCGGGCGTGAGCGATCCGGCGGGGGTCGACGAGGCGGTGCGGACTGGAGCCGGACTCCTCGAAAACCTGCGCCACAGGGGTTCCGGGTGACCATCGGCGCATGGATCGACGGGTGCGGCCGGCCCTTGCCCGACGCCTTCCGCGGTCACCTGACGGCCGATGGTCCCGTTTCCCTCGACGCGCTCCTCGATGCGGCCGAAGCCGAACTTCGCGCATGCGCGGGAGGCGCCTCCCCCGAACGAACCGACGCCTTCTCACTGCTGGCGGCCGACGCCTACGTCACCTACGCCTGTCTCTGGGCCCTTACGGAGGGCGTTCCCGGGGATTTGAGCAGGATCACCGAGCGCATCGCGAGGGCGTGGACCGCGGAGAGCACGGGGTGAGCGCCGTCTACCGCGACTTCCACTGCCACCTCGTTCCCGGCGTGGACGACGGTTCCCGCTCGATCGACGACGCCCTGCATTCGATCGCCCGCATGACCGAAGCCGGTGTGGGCGGGATCATCACGACACCCCACCTCGGCGCCTCCCGCATCTCCGAACCGGGATTCGGGCAGCAGATGGACTTCCTGGATCGCAGGTGGAGGCACCTCCGCCGGGCGGCCGCCGGCGCGTTCCCGCGACTCGACTTCCGCCGGGGCTTCGAAATCCGCCTCGGCACGTACGCACCGGACCTCTCCGATACCCGCCTGCACCTCGGCGGCACGCGGTTCGTCCTGGTCGAGTGGTCCGGGTTCAGGCCTCCGACGGCTTCCACGGCGGTGCTCGGCAGCCTGTCGGGCGTCGGCCACGTCCCCGTGGTCGCCCACCCCGAACGCTACTCCGGGATCGATGACGAGCTGAACCCGGTTCATGCATGGAAACAGGCCGGCGCCCACCTGCAGGGAAACTACGGCTCGCTCGCGGGACAGTACGGGCCTCGGGCGAGGGAGCTCATCATGCGCATGCTGCGAGCGGGCCTGCTGGACTATCTGTCCTCGGACTTCCACGGCAGGCCGGGCTACAACCTCTATCTCGAGCCGGGCGCGGCCGAGTTGCTGCGACTCGGGGGCGGAACCCAGCTGGATCTGCTGGCGCGTGTGAATCCGGGGCGACTCTTCGACGACGACCCGCCGCTGGAGGTACCGCCGCTGGCAGAGGCCGAGGCGGCAGTGCACGTTCAGAGGGATCGGTGCAGGGGACGGGCCGCGCAAGGATACGGAGGTGTGGATGGGCCTGGAACTTGACCTCGCCGGGAAGACGGCGCTGGTGACCGGAGGGTCGCGTGGCGTGGGCGCCGCGACGACACGGTTGCTGGCGCGCGCCGGCGCCGACGTGGGCATCTCGTTCCACAGCCGGGCCCGAAGGGCGCACCGGGTGGTCGAGGAGGCCCGGGCGACGGGCGTGCGCGCCTGGGCGGATGCCGGTGACCTTTCCGACCGGCATGCCGTGGACCGTCTCTTCGGTCGGGTGGACGCAGAGTTCGGCGGGCTCGACATCTTCGTGGGCAACGCCGGAATCTGGCCGGTGGCGGACGTGCCCGTCACCGAGATGGACGACGCCCGCTGGCACCGCACGATCGCCGTGAACCTCGATTCGATCTTCTTCACGACCCGCGAGGCGCTTCGGCGCATGCGTGACGGCGGCCGCGTGGTGCTCGTCAGCTCGACCGCGGGGCAGCGCGGCGAGGCCTATCACTCGGACTACGCCGCGAGCAAGGGCGCGATCATCTCCTTCGTCAAGGGACTCTGCGGCGAGGTCGGAAACCGGGGAATCACCGTGAACGCGGTGGCGCCGGGGTGGATCGACACGGAGATGTCCGAGGACGCGCTGAAGGGGGAGGATCGGGCCGCGATCGAGGCGTCGATTCCGCTTGGCAGGGTCGCGACGGCGGAGGACGTGGCAGGCCCGATCGTGATGCTCTGCTCGGATATGGCCCGGCATATGACAGGGGAGATTGTCAATGTCAATGGTGGGGCGGTCCTGGCAGGGTGAGAGTTCGGGCCGAAGGCCGGGGCGGGCGCGGCTTGTCCCCCGCCGGGGGTGACACGGGGTTGCGGGTGGAGGTCCCCGAGGCCGTGCGCAAGCTGGTCCGGGACCTCGAAGAGGAGGGGTTCGAGACCTGGACGGTGGGCGGCGGCGTGCGGGACGCCGTGAGGGGAAGCCCGGGCAACCCCGAGGACTGGGATCTGGCCACCCGGGCGACCCCGCCCCAGGTGCGCCGGCTATTCCGGCGGACCGTGCGTCTGGGCGAGGAATACGGAACCGTCGGTGTCTTCGGCGAGGACGACAACCTCTACGAGGTGACGACCTTCCGCCACGATGTGGTCACATACGGACGCAAGGCGAAGGTGGCCTTCGCCGAGACGCTGGAGGAGGATCTCGCCCGCCGCGATTTCACGGTGAACGCGATGGCCTGGCATCCGGGCCGCGAGGAGCTCCGGGATCCGCACGGAGGCCGGGACGACCTGGCCCGCGGGATCCTGCGCACGGTGGGGCGGGCCCATGCGCGGTTCCGGGAGGACTACCTGCGCATTCTGCGGGGATTGCGGTTCGCCGGGACGCTTGGGCTGGAAATCGAGGAGGACACCTGGGAGGCTCTGGTCGAGGCCGTGCACGGACTCGCAATGCTGTCGATGGAACGGGTTCGGGAGGAGCTGCTGAAGGTGCTGGCAGCTCCGCGCCCATCGCGGGCGCTGGCGCTGTACCGGCGGTCCGGGGCGATGGAGCGGATCATGCCGGAGTTGACGGACGGCGTGCCGCGGGAGGCGCTCGAGGCGGTGGACGGGCTCGGGGGGCCGGACCGGTGGCTACTGCGCATGGCCCTGCTTGTTCTCTACGGGACGGCCGGCGGCCGCGACCCCGGCACGGTGGCGGCGCTGCTCACCCGGCTGCGATTCTCCAACGCGGAGGTGGAGAGGATCGGGGCCGTGGTGCGGGGGGGGCTGGCGCCCCCGCCCGGACTCGCGGGCGACTCGATGGCCAGGAGGCGCTGGACGGCCGTCACGGCTAAGGGAGGGGCCTCCGCCGTGGATGATGTCTTCCGCGTGTGGCGGGCCGTGTCCGGGGCAGGGCCGGGAGGCGAGCGGGCCGAGGAGCTCGAGGACGTGATCGCCTCGGTTCGGCGCGATCTCGACGCGGGGGTCCCCACCTCGGTCGCGCAGCTCGCCATCGCGGGACGGGACCTGGTCGCGCTCGGCTGGCTTCCGGGCCCGGGGATCGGCGCGGCGCTGCGCTCCCTCCTCGAGGCCGTCTGGGAAGACCCCGCGCTCAACGACCGCGCCACGCTGCTGGAAAGGATCGCGGCGATGACCCCGGAGCGGGGGATCCGGTGAGTCGGCCCGGCGCAACGAACGCACCACCCCGCGCGATGCCCCGGTGGGGGATCACCCCATGAGCGACACCCTCGATCTCTTCCCGGGCGGCGGGCGTGCGGCAGATGGCCGCGACCCGGAGGCGGGGCCCGCACGGGGATCGTCCCGGGCCGTCCGCGCAGACACCGGCACCGCGCCCCATACTCCCGGCCCGTCCCGCGCGGCACCCCTCGCCGCCCGCATGCGTCCCCGCACCCTGGACGAGTTTCACGGCCAGGAGAAGGTCGTGGGACCCGGGGGGCCGCTTCGCGCCATGATCGAGACCGGGAGGTTGTCGAGCTTCATCATGTGGGGACCGCCGGGCTCCGGGAAGACCACCCTGGCCCGGCTCGTGGCCCTGTCCGCCGACGCCGCCTTCGTCGCCTTCAGCGCGGTCACCGAGGGCGTCGCGCGCGTGCGGGAGATCATCGCCGAGGCCCGTACGCGCCGCCAGGCCACCGGAAGGGGAACCATCCTCTTCTGCGACGAGATCCACCGCTTCAACAAGGCGCAGCAGGACGCCTTCCTGCCCGTGGTCGAGACGGGGGACATCGTCCTGATCGGGGCCACCACCGAGAACCCGAGCTTCGAGGTCGTTCGCCCGCTCCTCTCCCGCGCGCCCGTCGTCGTCCTCGATCCCCTTTCGCCTTCCGACCTGGTCCGGATCCTTTCCGCTGCGCTCCTGGACGAGGACCGCGGCCTCGGCGCCGCCCGCATCCGGGCGCCCGGAGACGTCGTCGCGCGGATCGCCGAAGCTGCCGACGGC
>CAZTOF010000851.1:0-10426 GCA_964615515.1 uncultured Gemmatimonadaceae bacterium | reverse complement strand
GCGCGGGCACGCCGTGGCCGCCGCGGCCCATCTTCAGCAGCAGGGCCTGGCGGACGGCCCTCATCATCCGGTCCGCACCGATGCGGTCGGACTTGTTCACCACGAACAGGTCGGCGATCTCCATCAGCCCCGCCTTCATGGTCTGGATGCCGTCCCCCGACTCGGGGACCAGCACCACCGCAACCGAATCGGCGGTTGACGCGACCTCCAGTTCGGTCTGCCCCACTCCGACCGTCTCGACCAGGATGTTGGGAAAGCCGAAGGCGTCGAGCAGGTCGATCACCTCACGGGTCGCGGCGGCCAGCCCCCCCAGCGACCCCCGCGTCGCCATGGAGCGGATGAAGATGCCCGGGTCGGTGGACAGGTCGTTCATGCGGATGCGGTCGCCCAGTAGCGCCCCGCCCGAGAAGGGCGACGTGGGATCGACGGCGACGATCGCCACCTCCTCGTCCCGGGCGCGGAGCAGCGTTGCCAGCGCGGCGATCAGGCTCGACTTGCCGGCGCCCGGCGGCCCCGTTACCCCGAAGCGGCGGGCCCGCCACCGCGTCAGCAGCAGCTCCCCGAGGAGATCCGCGGTGCCGGGCCGCTCGCTCTCGACCATTGAAATCGCCCTCGCCAGCGCCGGGCGCCTCCCGGAGCGAAAGTCGTCCGCCAGCCTCCTGTTCTTCTCCGCACGGCCCGGGGAGACGCCGGTCATCGTCGCCACCGGGAAGCCGGGGCGGGAATCGCGGCGCTCGGAGTCACACAGGGTCTCATCTCGCACCCCTACAGGAGCAGGCCCGCCGCGAGGCTGAGCACCATGACGAAGCCCACAAGGTCGGTCAGGGTATGGACGAAGACCGAAGATGCAACCGCCGGATCCACTCCCAGGCGCTTCAGGACCGTGGGGATCATGGCCCCCGCGAAGCCGGCCACCACGATGTTCACCCACATCGCCAGCAGGACCACCAGTCCGATGCGCGGGTCGCCTTCACGGACGTAGGCGAAGAGCGCGAAGCAGAATCCGAGGACGAAGCCGTTCAAAAGGCCCACGAGCACCTCCTTCCCCACCACCTGGAAGCGGCCGGTCCGCAGCCCGTCCCCCACCGCGATCCGACGGATCGTCACGGCCAGCGCCTGGGTGCCGGTGTTCCCGCCCAGCGCGGCGATCACCGGCATGAGGAAGGCGAGGAAGGTGACCTCGGCGATCAGGTCCTCGAAGCTGAGGATGACCGACGCCGCCACCCCGGCGGTCACGAGGTTCAGGACCAGCCACGGCAGCCGGGACCGCACCGAATCGAGCCACCCGGCCTTCAACTCCTCTTCGTCAGACACGCCGGCCAGCCGGAGAATGTCCTCCGTCGTCTCGGCCTCGATCACGTCGATCACGTCGTCGAAGGTGATGCGCCCCAGCAGCGACCCCTCCTCGTTGACCACCGGGATGCTGACCAGGTTGTAGCGGCCCATCACCCGCCCCACCTCTTCCTGGTCGGTGTGCGGGGTCACGGTGGCCGCAGCGGGAACGACCAGGGACTCCACCGTGTCGTCCGGGTCGGCCAGGATGAGGTCGTCCAGGGGAACGGTGCCCCGGAGCCGTCCCCGCCGGTCGACCACGAACACCTCGTAGAAGTCCTCCACCTCACGTCCCTGCACGCGGATTTCGGCGATGGCTTCGGCGGCGCTGGCGACGGTGGAGACCGATACGAGCGAGGTCGTCATGAGGCCGCCGGCCGTCTCCTCGTCGTAGCGGAGCAGTTCACGGATTTCGCCGGCCTCCTCGGACGGCAGGGCGGCCAGCATCCGGTCCCGGTCCCCGGGCTCGAGTTCGCCCAGGAGGTCGGCCGCGTCGTCGTCGGCCAGCTCCTGCAGCAGCGCCGCTCCGCGCCGGGCGCTGAGGGCGGTGAGGAGCTCCGCCCTGTCCTCGTCCTCCTCCATTTCGGCCAGCGTCTCGGAAGCGACCTCGGTCGGAAGCGCCTTCAGGACCTGCAGTTGCTGCGCCTCCTCCGGCACGGAGGCGAGCAGGTCGGCGATGTCCGAGGGGTGCATCTCGCCCACGAGTTCCGGCACGCGAGCGAGTGCGCCCCGTTCGACGAGTTTCAGCAGTTCGGCGAGCGCGGCCCGGCTGGCCACGACCGGCGGGGTTTCCGTACTCATGACCCCGCAGCCCCGGACTCGGGCGCGGCCCCCAGGCTGCGCAACACTCCTTCCTGCACCCGGTACATTTCGCAACCGTCGCGCTCCGGCCCCTCCGGGTGATCGTAGCCCAGGACATGCAGGGTTCCGTGCACCGCGAGCCGCATCATTTCCTCTTCGCCGTCGACACCCTCGTCCGCCGCCTGCCTGAGCGCCTGCCGGTGCCCGACATAGATGTCGCCCACGGGATCCCCGCCGTTCGCGTGCAGCGCGAAGGACAGCACGTCCGTGACCTCGGGACATCCCAGGTACCTCCCGTGCAACTCCGCCATTGCGGCGTCATCCAGGAAGGTGACCGAAACTTCGCCCCCCGATATCCCCTCACGCCGAAGGGTCTCCCGGACCGCCCGCTTCACGCGCCTTCGCGGCACCCGGACACCCTCCGGCGCATTGACGTGGATCGCGTTCAAGGTTCCCCACCCTCGCTCGCGGCTTCCTCCCCGGTGAGATGGCGCGTTCCCGGATAGACGACGCGCCTGTGATGGCTGCCCTGGAGGAACCTCACGAACCGCCTCCTGAGCACGGCCAGGTCCCGGAACGTCAGGGGACAGTCGTCCAGCTGGCCCCGCTTCGACTTGTCGGCGAAGATTCCGTCGACCAGCTCCGCGAGCCGCTCCCCCGTGGGGTTCTCCAGCACCCGGGCCGCGGACTCGGCCGAGTCTGCCAGCATCGCGATCGCGGTCTCCCGGCTCCTCGGACGGGGCCCCGGATAGCGGAACCGCCGCGGATCGGGGGGCTCGCGCCCTGCCGCCTCCGCCTTCTCGCGGGCACGACGCAGGAAGAAGCTGATCGGCTGGTCGCCGTGGTGCTCCCGGATGAAGTCGACGAGCACTTCCGGCACCCGCTCGCGCCTGGCCAGCTTCACCCCCTCCAGAACATGGTCGCGTACGAATTCGGCCGATTCGGCGGGATCGAGGCGGTCGTGGGGATTGTCGCCCTGCTGGTTCTCGATGAAGTGACCGGGGTGAGCGAGTTTTCCCACATCGTGGTAGTAGACCCCGGCCCGGCAGAGGGACGCGTTGGCCCCGATGGCGTCCGCCCCCGCCTCGGCGAGATTCGCCGCCTGGATGGTGTGCGCGAAGGTGCCGGGCGCCTCAACGGCGAGCCGGCGCATCAGCGGGCGGTTCGCATCGGCCCAGCTGACGAGGGTCTGTTCCGTCGTGATACCGGTGATCCATTCGAAGACCGGAACGAAGCCGATGGCCAGGATCGCCCCGGCGATCGTGCTGCCGAGCGCCCATCCCAGGGTGGGAAGGAAGGCGAAGTCGGCCCCCCTCAGCAGAAAGCCCAGGATCACGACGGCGAAGGCGACCGCGGTGATCGCGATGAAGACCCAGGCCTGGGCCAGTCTGCGGAAGGTGCGCACCGACAGCGCCGCCGCCGACCCGCCGGCGAGCAGGATGACGAACGTCTGCACCGCTGCGAATGGCTCCTGGACGATCGTGAGGGAACAGACCACCAAGGTGGCCAGAAGGGCCAGCCGACCACCCCACAGGATGGACACCGACACGGCGACGAAGACGATCGGCATGGCGGCCTGGGGCACGTCCAGCCCGGTCACCAGAACGCCCGAAACGAAATAGATCGCGAAAATCCCGGCCATGGCCACAACCGCGCGGAAGGAGCGGTAGGTCTCGGGGCGAAAGAAGAACACGAGCGCCCCGAAAATGGCCAACAGCACGGCGTTGAGGACGAAGCCGCCCAGGTTGCCCACGACGTTGGAACTGTCGACGCTGATCCCTTGAGCCCTGAGCCGATCTCGGTAGGCGTCCAGCCTGCGCAGCTCGGCTTCGCCAACCTGGTCGTTGGCGCGAACGATGATCTGGTCCTTCAGAACCGCGTCCTCGACGATCGGAACCGAGCTCCGGGCAACGTCGCGCTCCCTTTCGATGCGCTCCGTGTCCGGCAGGAGGCTGGGGGCCAGATAGCGTGCCAGAATCAACCTGAGGAGGTCGGTTTCGGCACCCGGTTCCCGTCGCGCGAGGGCACGGTCGTAGAACTCGCGTCCCGACAGCACGGAGTTGCGCGACAACACCGTTGCCGCACCCCTCCGCACGATCCGGATCGAGTCCGTCGCCACCTCGGACGCCGCGTTCGGAGACATGACTCCGTCCGGTGTGTACATGCGGATTGCCACCGCCGCGAGGTTCAGGAGGGCGCTCGTGCGGCTGGCGTCGGCGAGGATCTCGACCTGTTCGCCGGTCGCTTCGATTCCCGCCGCCGACAATACCCCGGCAACACCGGCCACCCCGTCGACGGAAGCCGCCGAGTCCACGCGGGAGAAGAAGCCGCCGAGCGCAATGAGCGAGGAATCGCGCGCGTTCTGCTGGAAGATGAAGGTGGGGACGACCGCCGCCGCCGCCGAATCGCGCTCGTGCCTCAGGACCGCGGAGTCCTTGAGTACCTGGAAGGCGACCTGCGCAATGACGTCCCGCTCGGCGACCGTGCCCGCCTCGTGCCGCCCGATCCCCACACCGGGATCCGAGGGGAAGAGCGTGACGAGACCACCCGCCATGAACAGCACGACCAGCCACCTCGCGCCGTGGTGGACCAGCGCGTCCGGCCAGAACTTATCCGGGACCCGCGAAAGCGGGCCGGGTCGGTGCCCGGCAGCCCGTCGAAAAACCCTCACGGCATTCGACCGGCCATGCATCCGCGCCGGGCCGCTTCGCTTCTACCGCCCCTCATCGGCGCGGCCGCCCTCCCGGTGCCCGTCCGCGGTGGCGTAGGCCCGGACGATCTGCTTGACGAGGCGGTGCCGGGTGACATCGCGCTCGTCAAGGTAGACGAACTCGATCCCGTCCACCTCCTTCAGGATCTCCTCCACCTGGATGAGGCCGGAGACCTGGGAGCGGGGCAGGTCGATCTGGGTCTTGTCCCCCGTAATCACCACCCGCGAATTCACCCCGATCCGGGTCAGGAACATCTTCATCTGGGCCGCGGTGGCATTCTGCGCCTCGTCCAGGATCACGAACGCGTCGGAGAGCGTGCGGCCCCGCATGTAGGCCAGGGGAGCGATCTCTATGGTGCGCTCGGCGATTCCGCGCCGCACGCGCGCCGGCGGCATCATGTCCTCGAGGGCGTCGTAGAGGGGGCGCAGGTAGGGGTCGACCTTCTCCTGCAGGTCCCCGGGAAGGAATCCCAGGTTCTCGCCCGCCTCGACCGCCGGCCGTGCCAGGATGATCCGCCGCACCCGCTTCCTGAAGAGCTCGTCCACCGCGCGGGCCACGGCCAGGTAGGTCTTGCCGGTCCCCGCCGGGCCGATCGAGATCACGATGTCGGACTCCTCCATGGCCCGCATGTAGGTCCGCTGGCCCTCGGAGCGCGGCACGATCGTGCGGCGCGATCCCGGAACCGTGATTCGAAGCCGTTCGTCGTCGTCGCGGATGTCCGGTCCCTTGCGCGTCTCCAGGCTGGCCGCGAAGCGGGCCACGTCCGTCGCCCGGAACGGCCTGCCAAGGCGCGCCAGTTCGATCATGTGCTCGACGACCCGGGCCGAGTCGGCGACCGGCTCCAGCGCGCCCGCGAGCCGTACGCTGTCCCCCCGGAGGACGACCTGCACCCCGAACAGCGACTCGATCTCGCGAAAGTTGGCGTCACCGACGCCGGCCAGTATGAACTGGTCCGCCCCCTCGGCGTTGAGGTGGTGCTCCACCATCGTGGCGTCCGTCATTCGCCGCCGGCCGGTCGATGATCCCCGACACTGATACCCAGCGCCGCCAGCTCCCCTTTCGCCACCGGGGTCGGCGCGCCCTCGAAGCTGGCCCGGGCGGTCGTGGTCTTCGGAAACGCGATCACGTCGCGCAGGCTGCCGCCCCCCGAGAGGCAGGCCGCGAGCCGGTCCACGCCCAGCGCGATCCCCCCGTGCGGGGGTGCGCCGGTGCGGAGCGCCTCGATGAGGAAACCGAACTTGACCGCGATCTCGTCCGGTTCCAGGCCGAGCATGGACAGGATCCGGGCCTGGAGGTCCGCGTCGTGGATCCGGATGCTCCCCGAGCCCAGCTCGGTGCCGTTGTAGACGAGATCGTACGCGAGACCGCGTACCGCAAGTGGTTCCGAATCAAGGAGATGGGCGTCCGATGGATGAGGTAGCACGAAGGGGTGGTGGTTGGCGGCGAGCGAGCCGTCGTCCGTCTCCTCGAAGACCGGGAAGCCGGTGACCCACAGCCAGGCGTGCTCGGTGACCCGGGGCAGGGCGAGAGCCTCGATGGCCGCGCCGCGGGCGGCGTCCAGCGCGGGCGAGGTCGTGCGGTCGGGTCCGGCGGCCGTGACGAGGAGGTCGCCGGGGCCGAGTTCGAGCCTCGCGCGGGTGTCGTCCCGGAAGAAGCGGCCCAGGGGGCCCGTGGCGCCGTCTTCGGTGACCTTGGCCCACAGAAGACCGGGTGCGCCGCCCGACTTCGCCGCCGCCTCGAGACCCAGGATCCGCTTCCTGGTCAGCCGGGCGCCCCCTTCCAGGCCGAAGCCGCGGATTCGTCCGCCGGCGGCGACCGCACCGCGCAGGATGTTCGACTCCAGCTCGCCGAGAACCGGGGTGAAGTCGCGGATTTCGAGGCTGTAGCGCAAGTCCGGCCGATCACAACCGAAACGCTCCATCACCTCGTGGTAGGTGAGGCGGGCGAAGGGGACCCGGGCCTCGATCCCGGCCACCTCCGCCAGTTCGGCCATGAGCCCTTCGCACCACCCGTAGATGTCTTCCGGGTCCACGAACGCGGCCTCGATGTCGATCTGCGTGAACTCGGGCTGGCGATCGGCGCGGAGGTCCTCGTCGCGGAAGCAGCGTGCGATCTGCATGTAGCGGTCGAAGCCGGCGATCATCAGGAGCTGCTTGTAGATCTGCGGGCTCTGCGGCAGCGCGAAGAACTCGCCCCGGTGCACGCGGCTCGGCACGAGGAAGTCGCGCGCGCCCTCGGGGGTGGGCTTGGTCAGAATCGGCGTCTCGACTTCGAGGAAGCCCTGCCGGTCGAAGTAGTTGCGGACGGCCAGAACCAGCCGGTGGCGGAGCGCCAGCCTGGCCTGCAACTCATGGCGGCGGAGATCGAGCACCCGGTGGCGGAGCCGCAGCTTTTCGGAGGGCAGTTCCTCCTCCGGGGGAAGGTAGACCGGAATCGCCGGGGTCCGCGCCTTGTTGAGCACTTCCAGCTCGGTTACCTGCACCTCGACATCCCCGGTCGCCATTTCGGGATTGCGGGCACCTTCGGGGCGCGGGGTCACGACACCGCGTACCGCGACCACATCCTCAGGACCCAGGCCACGCACCGCCTCGAGCGCCTCGGGCGAGGACCAATCGGGCCCCGCCGACGCCTGCAGAATACCGGAACGGTCGCGCAGGTCGAGGAAGACCAGCCCGCCGAGGTCACGCCTGCGATGCACCCACCCCGCGATCCTGACCTCCCGCCCGGCCAGGGCCGGCGTGACCCGCCCGGCTCCGGCGGTGCGCATTCTCGTGGCGCTTTTTTCGGTTTCCGACAAGTACCGTCTCCGGCTAGCAGTCCGTGGATAAAGCCCCGCGAGCACCGAGAGCGGCGAGGCGCCGGGCTGGCAAGGCGCGACGAAGGGGGAATAGCAGCGCTATTCGCCATAGGAGCAACGCAGAGCGAAGCCTTGGACCGGCAAAATGTATAGTGAACATCCCGGAAACTCGCGAGGTACCGCCGGGTTTCCCGAGCCTGGGGCGGCGCCGGACGTGTTCCGGCGGTAAACTTAACCCCCGCTTCAAGGGACTTTCAAGCAACTCCCCGCCAGTCCGAGGACGAAATCTCAGCCCGTGAACAGAATCCCCCCGGCACCGGAGCGGCGATGCATCCGCGCCGGCCGCTCCGCTTCACCCTCGTGACCCCCGATCGCCCGAACCTCGTCGGACTCACCCCGCCGGAACTGCGCGAGGCCGTCGCGGGGCACTTCCGCGAACGCGGGCAGCCGGCCTACCGCACCCGGCAGGTCGAAGACTGGGTCTTTCGGGGTGACGCCCGTGCCTTCGGGGAGATGTCCAACCTTCCCCTGGCCGAACGCGAGGCCCTGGGAAGGAACTTCCGACTGGACGAGCCCGCGGCCGACACCGTGTCCGAGTCCGCCGACGGCACCGTCAAGCACCTGTGGGCACTCAGGGGCGGCGAAGTCGTCGAGAGCGTCCTCATCCCCACGCGGGACCGCCTGACCCTGTGCATCTCCTCGCAGGCGGGCTGCGCGCTCAAGTGCCGCTTCTGCGCCACCGGGTGGTCCGGCTTCGGCCGCCAGCTCACGCCCGCCGAGATCGCCGGCCAGTACCGGGCCTCGGCGCGCTGGGCCGCCGAGCACGGCCGGGGACCGGTGACCAACGTGGTGTTCATGGGCATGGGCGAACCGCTCGCCAACCGGAAGGCGGTCTTCCCGGCCCTCTCGATCCTCAACGCCGGGTACGGCGTCGGGGCCAGGCGAATAACCGTGTCCACCGTCGGGGTGATACCCGGCATCGCCGCCCTCGCGGAACGGCCGGAGCAGTTCCGGCTGGCGCTGTCGCTGCACGCGCCGGTCACCGAACTCAGGGCCGAACTGATCCCCCTCGAGAGGCGCTACCCGCTGCCCCGGCTCATGGAAGCGCTGGAGGCGTTCAACCGGAAGGGCGGCCGCCGCATCACCTTCGAGTACACCATGATCCGGGAGGTCAACGACGACCTGGCGCTGCTGGCGCCGCTGGCCGAACTGGCGGTGCGCGTGCAGGCGTTCGTCAACCTCATCCCCTTCAACCCCATTCCGTACGTGGAGTGGCGGCCGAGTCGGCGACGCCGGATCCGGGACTTCCGCGAGGGGCTGGAGGCGGCCGGGGTGCCTGCGGCGGTGCGGGAGCCCCGGGGGCGGGACATCGACGCGGCGTGCGGGCAGCTGAGAGCCAGCCGCTACGGGCGGCTCCTCGAAACCGGGCGAGAACCGCCGACGCAGGTGCCCGAAGCATCGCCTGGCAAGTCCACGCCGCCGATAGGGAGGGAGAGGCCGTGAATCGCCTCGTTTCCGTGCTGTTTTCCGTACTCGTGGTCCCATCGGCATTGATGCGTTCCTCATGAACAATCCGTCTTCCTGGCCGCGGCCGGCCCCCGGGTCGGCCTGCGCAAGAGGGGACTGGGCTGGTTCTTCAAGTTGCAGCGCGGGATCGTCCACGATCTTTCCTTCTCCGAGTTCAAGTTCGCGCTCTCCGGTGGCGCCGTGATGGAAGCGCACCTGGATACGGTGGGCCGGGAGACGCCCGCATACGTCAGGTTCGACGTGGGTTATCTGATCATGCGGGATGGGGATGGGATCTTCGACCCGGTGGTGGCGCAGCTTCCCGGTATCCTCTGCCCGCGCTCGAGTGTCGGAATCGTATTTCGCTTCTGATTCGAGACCGAATTCGGCGTGGGAGCCGAGACTCCCCTGGCACGGGATATCGGCGCCGGAAGCTCCGCCGGATCCTACCCGAAGGGCACCGACACGCCGAACTGAATGGTCCGCACCCGATTCCTGACGGTGTCGACGGTGCCGTCCGACCCCAGGCCGAGGGTGTACAGCACCTCGGCGGAGAGCCCCATGTCCCAGAACGAGAAATCGACGCCGAGCCCGCCGATGAACCCGAAGTCGCCTCCTCCGTTCAGCCGGATTCGGCTGTCCGGCCCCAAGGGAAGCTCGCATTGATCGAAGTAGGTGCTTCGGCTGCTGCTCGGCCCCGTGATCGCATGCCAACTCACGTCGCACTTCCTGGAGAATGCCAGGGCGGGCCCCGCGAGCGCGTACAGTGAAACGTGGCGGTTCCGGAGCGGGAGCATCGCGCGCCCCAGCGCCCTCAATTCGACGTATGTCCGCTCGTAGGCAAGAGTGCCGCGAAGATCTTCGTCCACCAGCAGGCTGCCCAACCCGTAGGTGGTGCCCTTCCCCGTGAGCGCCAACCCCAACCGCAGCCCGAAGTGTTCCCGCAGCGAAAGCGTCACGGAGCCCTCCAGCGAGAAGCTCCTGCGCGGGACCTGGTCCAGTCCGTCCATGCGGCCGGTGGAGACGGTCCCGTCGGTCGCTCCGAAGCGCAGGCCGATCGCGCCCTGCCCGGCGAGAGACGTCGCGCCGACGAGCACGAGCGCCGCCACCAGCGGAATCGCCGCAATTCGGATCATGATCACACCCTGCCTCGGAATTCAGGACTTCCCTCAATCCCGTAGCGCGCCACCCACCCCCCACCTACTACTCCAGGCTGTTCCGACCCGCGCCCGGCAGACACCCCCTCCTACCGGATCCGGTCCCCGATGCGGCTTCCCCG
>CAZTOF010000850.1:0-9369 GCA_964615515.1 uncultured Gemmatimonadaceae bacterium | reverse complement strand
ATCCAAGGTCGGCCCGCGTTGAGCCACCGGGCGGCGTTCACCGGGGACGGAATCGGCGCTCGTGGTGACTCGCGCCCACAACCCCTAATGCGGTGACAGGTGAGGATCCGGGGGCGGGTCGGGCGGTCACGGCATCGAAGTCGCCTTCAGCGGCGGCGGTGCACGGTCTCCCAAGCCGCCGCATTGATGCTCACGGGCGAGAGCTTCGACCAGTACGATCCGCACGGGGCGGGCGAACGCACAGTCAGTGTCACACCCAAGCTGCTCGCCAAGGTGCGGAAACCGCACCTGGGATCGGGCTCTCCTCTCGAAGAACATCCTTCGCCGACTGCGCGGCAGCGGTGGTGGTGAGCTGCGGCCCGGCTGGATTCCGCCGAGCGGCAGCGTCTTTGCGTGGATATCGACGCCCGAGTCGCCCGCCTTTGGAACCTGACCGTCGGCGATATGGAAGTTATCTTCCGGGACTTCACCAAGGACGCGGTGACCCCGGCTTACCGGGCGGCGGTCGTGGAGCGGCTGGGGGAGCTGGGGTGAGCGACGGTGGCGACCGGACTGACTCGACGGCAAAGCATGCATGCGCCCACGATCCGTCCTCGTTAGCTTATCATGCGATTCGAGCCTCGTCCCCCGCAAAGGAGCGCGAGCATCCTCGCCGCCGCCTTCGCGGCTGCAGGGGCTGGGGCCGCATTCGACCCGATCCGGGTGCAGAAGCTGCTGTTCCTGATCGACCGGGAGGTGTCCGAGCGGATCGGGGGACCGTTCTTCCACTTCCGCCCATACCACTACGGGCCCTTCGACCGCACCATCTACGATGTGATCGGGAAGTTAGTGGCAGCCGGTGATGCCCGCGTCGAGTCCTCGGGACCTTATCCGCGTTACCTGCTCTCCGAGGCCGGGTACCGGCGGGGTACCGCAGTGCTTACTTCGTTACCGGATGATGTGGCCGACTACTTCGAGCGCGCGGCGCGGTGGGTTCGGCTGATTCCCTACCGCCGCATGCTCGCGGCGATCTATCGCCAGTATCCCGACATGGCGGTGAACAGCGTGGTCCGGCACCTGGGGTTGGAGCATCGCCCCCGGCGCCAGAATCCGTTCATTCGGGGGATGGCCAGCGCATTCGACATCACCGGTACGATGCACCGCTCTCCAGATCGGGCGGTCGGCCTGGAACCCGAAGCTGAGGCGATCGGTGCGGCTTGGCGCGCCGTCGGCGAAGACCTCGAAGATGCGATGGTCGAATTCGGCGAGTCGGAGCGACTGTGGTGAGCAGGCGCCGCCGCAAGCGGAAGCGTGCCGGAAAAAGACGATCTCCGCGACTTTCTCTTCCCCGACGTAGACCTCCTCGATCTTTCGCGACGATGTCGCACACGACCGCGCTCTCCTGCACCAAACCGGGAAGCGGCTGGAGGCGCTCGGCGACCGCCCGGACCCCAAGCTCCGGCTTCTGCGCCGAATCCTGCACGATTCGCCGTCCCGGAAGGTCGTCGTGTTCAGCACCTTCGCGGACTCCGTCAGGTACCTCGACGAGAATCTGCCGAAGGGCGTCGACGGCAGGGCGCGTGTCGCGATCATCGGTGCCGAGACGACCCCCGACGAACGCACGAAACTTCTTCTGAGGTTCTGCCCCGAGTCGGTCTCCGGAACCGCCGACTACAGGCCGCGGGACGGCGAAGTCGATCTGCTTCTCAGCAACGACGTGCTCTCTGAGGGACAGGATCTTCAACCGCCCGATGACGCGCCGCTGACACCCCCGCGTTAGATTCCTGCCGCCTCAAACCGAAGGGAGGGACGACATGGTCCCCCAGGAAAGTCTGTCGAGAATCAGAACCATACGGGACTGGGATCGCGGCCTCTCGATCGGGTTTCTCGTTCACGGAAGCGACCTCTGCAACGACCCCGACTTCGGCTTGGACGACGCCACCGAGCTCGCTCACGAGGTCCAAGAAATCACCTGTGATACACCCCGAGTTTTCTTGATCGGTAACCCGCCGAATCGCGGCAAAATCTCATAAGTCATTGAACGACAACGACTTATTTTCTTGACGGGTATTTCATTTTGGGGGTGCGGACATCGTCGAAGGAGCGCCCACCTCAAGCCCAGCGACCTCTTCTTCCTAGGCGGGGTGCCAAGCATATCGACACTAGCCGAATCATCCCGGTTCTCGCTAGAATGGGCGATGCCTGAACACGGAGACCGCCCCCCTCACGGACGGCCGCGCCGATGACGCCACCTCGCTCATCCCGCTATCTCGCCGATCTGGTGCGCCGGCTTCGCGCCCTGCCGCACGAGACGGAGTGGGTGGAATTCAAGGAGAACTACAAGCGTCCCGATCAGGTCGGCGAGGACCTGCGGCCATGGCCAATTCCGCCGCCCTGCATGGCCAGTCACACGGCTACGTCCTCTGGGGAGTCAGGAACAGCACCCACGAACTCGTCGGTACGGACTTCGTTCCGGGTGCGACAAAGAAGGGGAACGAGCTCATCGAACCGTGGCTGGTACGGCTCCTCGATCCGCAGGTCGACTTCCGGTTCCATGAGGTCGAAGTGGATGGATCGCGAGTGGTCCTGCTCGAGGTCGAACGCGCGACGAGCCGACCGGTGGCCTTCCAGCGGACCGAGTTCATCCGCGTCGGCAGCTCTACGAGAAGGCTGCGCGACCAATCATCCAGGGAAAGGCGGCTCTGGCACCTCCTGCTGCAGTACTCCTTCGAGGAGGGTATCGCCGCCGAACATCTCACCGGCCAGGACGTCCTCCAGGCCTTGGACTATCCGGCCTATTTCCACCTGCTCGGAGTCCCGCCCGCGGATGGACACGACGCCGTTCTGGAAGCCCTTGCCCATGACCGGCTCATCAAGCGGAACCAGGCCGGCGGCTACGACATCACCAATCTGGGCGCCATTCTCTTCGCCCGCCGGCTGGCGGAATTCCCCCGCCTGAAGCGGAAGGCCGTGCGCCTGATCCGCTACCGGGGCTCAGGACGCATGGAGGCGGAGCGCGAGCAGGTGGGCGGCAAGGGCTACGCGAGCGGATTCGAGGGTCTCGTCAGCCACATTCGTGCCTGGACTCCGGCCAACGAGGTGCTCGGACCCGCATTCGCCGCGAAGTGCCGATGTTCCCGGCGGTCGCGATCCGCGAACTCGCCGCGAACGCCCTGATTCACCAGGACTTCGCGATTTCAGGCGCCGGCCCGATGATCGAGGTGTTCGACCGCCGCCTGGAGGTCAGCAACCCCGGGGAGCCGCTCATCGACACCGATCGATTCCTGGACTCGCAACCCCGTTCCCGGAACGAAAGCCTCGCGTCGCTCATGCGGCGCCTCAACATCTGCGAAGAGCGCGGCACCGGGAGGTATCCCGCGCTGCACGCTGATCCGGCCACCGCCCACAGCCGCCTGCTCGGTGTACGCCTCTCGCGTCGGAATGCTCTCCGGCTCCGGAACGCTCTCCAGAGAGTCCAGTCCCGGTCCGGTTCCGCACTTGACGGTGCGGTCGAAGCCCGGGAGCCAGAAGTGGAGACTTCCCACCCCATCGACCCACATCCGCCACGGATGGCTGGCGGCCGGACCCAGCCGCAAGGGATGGGTCGCCAGGACGGTTCCGAGGGAGTCGAAGACGGTGAAGCGTTCAGCGACCGAATCGATCGTCCACAGGAATCCGGGCGGCTGCCAGGCGATCCCCGCGAGCAACCTGAACTCCCCGGGTCCCTCGCCGGACCGGCCGAAGGTTCTCACACACTCTCCCTCGGGTGAGAAGAGCCGAATGTCGCTCGCCTGCGAGTCAGCCACATAGATCCGGCCGTCGCCGTCCACCGCCAGTGACATGATCCTGCCGAAGGCGTCGCAGGTGTCATCCAGCGAGCCGATTCTGAGCACCTCGACGAGCGTAGGCACTCCCTCCGGTCCCGCCTGGGGAGAATCCGGGTTGGAAACCACGATCCTGCCGCCTTCCAGCGTGTCCACGCGCATACGCTGGTCGGCGAGCTCCTGGGCATCGGCCCGGACGGTTGCCACGGCGAGCAGCGCCACCGCGACGAATGCCGAGGTGCAAACGGTTCCGGTTGCGATTCTCAGGGGGCCCCCTCGTTGGTATGACGGTGTGTGATGCTCATTCGCAAAGTCACAGGACTCCTGCCCGGACGCCACCCACGGAATTACGTTGTAATTACAATCTTCGTCCACAACCTGGGAAACCACAGGTGCGAACCCGACTCATCAGGATCGGCAACTCACGCGGCATCCGTATCCCCAAGGCGCTGGTCGAGGCCGCCGGGCTCGATGTCCCGCTGCGGATGCGGGTCGTGGAGGGAGGTCTACTGCTGGAGCGGGCGGAGGACCCGAGGGCCGGATGGTCCGAGGCGGCCATGGCGATGAAGGATCGGGACGAGGGCGGCCTGCTGGACGATCCGGTCCCGACCGTCTTCGACGAGTCGGAGTGGGAAGGGAAGTAGGCCCGCCCCGGCGCGGGGACATCTACCTGGTCTCACCGGATCCCACCCGCGGGTGAAGAGTCATCCACCACCGTACATCTCCTCGATCGCCGCCACGATGTCAGGCGCATCCGCCAGGTACCGCTCCCGCGCAACCGCCTTCATCCCGCCCGGAATCCCGTGCAGCGCCTCCGCGATCGGGCCCGCGATCGCGGCGAGCGTGTCGGAATCGCCGCCGAGCGACACCGCGTTCCGGATCGCGTCCTCGAACGAGTCCGACTCGAGCGCGCAGGTGATCGATTCGGGGACGCAACGCTGGCAGGTCTCGTTGTAGGCGTAGCCGGGCCGGATCTGGTCCACGGTGCGGGAGAGGTCGTATTGGTACTCGGCGGCGACGGTCGCGCGGATGGCGGCGGGGTCCTCGCCGTTCAGGGCCAGCCAGGTCGCGTGGACGGCGGCCCGCGCGCCCTTCATCCCCTCGGGGTGATCGTGGGTGACGGCGGTGACCCGGTCGGAGGCGGCGAGGGCGTCGTCTAGGTCGTCCCGGTTGAGGAACGCGGCGGGCGAGACGCGCATGGCCGCGCCGTTGCCGAAGCTGTTGTAGGGCTCGGGGGACTCGTGATGCATCCATTGGCGGAACCATCTCCCGTAGGACACGTCGGGGTAGCGGCGGCACCACTGCTGCAGCGTCGCGGCTGCGGAGAGGTCGTGCAGCAGGATGTCGGCCACCGCGGCCGTGCAGACGGCGTCGTCCGTGAAGTGGCCCTTCGGGCTGAAGAACTCGAAGTCCTTCGTCCTGATCCAGTTCCATTCGTACACGGAACCGACGATGTCGCCGAAGATCGCTCCCCACATGGCTGTCCTCCTCGCTGTAGTGGACTTTTCGGCACCCGCCGGAGTCAGTCTTGTCCCGCGGGCCGGCTCCGCGCCAGACTTCGTAGGCCGTCTTCCCTCTCCATCCGGAAACAACCCGGATCGCACGGTGTAGACGGAGGCATGGCGTCAGTTGCTTCTTCCGCACCGAAATGAGCAGAGGTCCGTCATGAACCAGCTCGGCATCTTCCTGTTGGTGCTCTCGGGCGCGCTTGCCACGCAGGTCCCCGCGTCCCAACCCTCCACGGTCGGGGCCACCATGATCGCCCTGACCGGCGGCGTCAACCGATCATGGACGGCACCGCCCCCGTTCGGCTACGTAGCGGACGGAGGAGCCTCGTCTCCCTTGGCGCGGGTGCGGACCGGCGCCGAGTTGATCATGCCGGTGCGGCCGTGGTTCGCGCTCCAGTACGGCGCCACATACTCGCAGACAGGCGAGATCGCGAGCTATCTCGAGAACTTCCTGGAGGGTCCGCTGATCGAGGAACGGTGGGAGGTGGACTACCTGGAGGTCAGCGCGCTTGGAAGGATGTCGATTCCTGACGAGTCGAATCCCCTAGGCCTGCACGTGCTCGCCGGTCCCGCCATCGCGCTGCCGGTCGCCTGCCGGACGGGGAGCACGGTCGCGGAGCGGCTGGGAGATTGCAGGCCGGCATCGTCCAGGTTCAACGTCCTGCTCTACGGAGGAGCCGGAGTGGACGCCCGGCTGAACGAGAGACTCGGTGCCACAGCGGGACTCCTCTACGGAATCAGCCTGAGAGGCTTCACGGGCGTCACGCACGGGCTCGACCATCTCCGTGTCCTGAGCCTGCGGGGAGGGTTGGTCTACAGGATCCCGTGAGCTGCACGGCCTGCCCGGCTTTGCTCGGCCGGGTGGCGAGCCTCCGCGTGATCACTCCGGGCCGGTGACCGCGCCCCACGCGGCTGTCCGGCGCGTTGCCGTGGACTTTCCCCCGAACCCCCGCGACTTGCCCGGCGCCCCGGTTCAACGCCAGACTTCGCAGGCCGTCTTCCCTCCCCACCCGGAACAACCTGGTTCCGCAAGGGTAGACGACAGCATCGCCGTCAGCGGCTTCTTCCGCACCGAAATGAGCAGAGGTCCGTCATGAACCAGCTCGGATTCTTCCTGTTGTTCCTCTCGGGCGCGCTTGCCACGCAGGTCCCCGTGTCCGGCCCGTCCGCAATCAGACCCTCGACGGTCACCCTTACCGCCGGAGTCAATCGTTCGTGGACGGCGCCGCCCCCGCTCACGCACGTATTGGACGGAGGAGCCTCGTATCCCGTGGTACGGATGCGGGCCGGCGCAGAGGTGACCATGCCGGTGCGGCATCGGTTAGCGCTCCAGTTCGGCGCCGCCTACTCGCAGGCAGGCGAGATCTCGAGCTATGTCCCGATTACTTACAGGGGCCAGCTGATCGAGGAACGGTGGGAGGTGGACTACATGGAGCTAAGCGTGCTTGGAAGGATGCGGATTCCTTACGAATCGAAGCGCCTGGGTCTGCATGTGCTCGCCGGTCCCGCCATCGCGTTGCCGGTCGCATGCCGGACGGGAAGCAAGACGGCAGAGCGGCTGGGAGATTGCCGGTCAACTTATTCCAGGTTCAACGTCCTGCTCTACGGAGGAGCCGGAGTGGACGCTCGAATGACCGAGAGACTCGGTGCCACGGTGGGATTCCTCTACGGACTCAGCCTGAGAGGGTTCACGGGCGCGACCGAACATCTCCGCGTCCTGGGCCTGCGGGGAGGGTTGGTCTACACCATCCCGTGAGCCGCGCGGCCTGCTCGGCTTTGCTCGGCCGGGTGGCGAGCCTCCGCGTGATCACTCCGGGCCGGTGACCGCGCCCCACGCGGCTGCCCGGCGCGTTGCCGTGGACTTTCCCCCGAACCCCCGCGACTTGCCCGGCGCCCCGGTTCAACGCCAGACTTCGCAGGCCGTCTTCCCTCTCCATCCGAAAACAACCCGGATCGCACGGTGTAGACGGAGGCATGGCGTCAGTTGCTTCTTGCGCACCGAAATGAGCAGAGGTCTGTCATGAACCAGTTCGGAATCTTCCTGTTGTTCCTCTCGGGCGCGCTGGTCACCCAGGTCCCCGTGTCCGGACCCTCCACGGTCGGACCCTCCACGGTCGCCCTTACCGCCGGAGTCAACCGGTCCTGGACGGCGCACTTCCCGGGCGTCGACGACGGAGGAGGCTCGGATCCCGTGGTACGGATGCGGGCCGGGGCCGAGGTGACGGTGCCGGTGCGGCAGCGGTTCGCGCTGCAGTACGGCGCCGCCTACTCGCAGAAAGGCATGATCTATCTCGGGAGTTTTGACGTAGGCCCGCTCCAGGACCGGTGGGAGCTGGACTACCTGGAGTTCAGCGTGCTCGGAAGGATGCGGCTTCCAGACGAATCGAAGCAGATGGGCCTGCATCTGTTCGCCGGTCCCGCCCTCGCGTTGCCGATCTCCTGCCGGACGGGGAGAAAGGCGGCCCATCGGCTGGGAGCCTGCGGGTCACGCTCGCCCGGGTCCAACGTCCTGCTCTACGGAGGAGCCGGGGTGGACGCGCGAATGAACGAGAGACTCGGTGCCACAGTGGGATTCCTCTACGGACTGGGCGTGAGAGGGCCCTGGCTCGGGGGCCATCTCCGTGTCCTGAGCCTGCGGGGAGGGTTGGTCTACAGGATTCCGTGAGCCGCACGGCCCGTTCAGGGATCCTCACCTGGTGGCTCGCCTCTGCGTAACCGCCCCCTCCAACGCCAGCCTCCCCGGAAATCACCGCCCCACCCACCGCTGGCCGCGGCTGCGTCCCCAGACACTCCCTGCTCGGCGTCACGCTCCCGGACCCTCGCCCCGGCTTGCCCCGCGAGCCGGTTCAGCGTCAGACTTCGCAGGCCGTTTTCTCCCACCCGTTCCTCCCGGACCGCGCCCCCACACAGGATATCCATGCTCTCCGACATCGAAATCGCGCAAGCCCACACCATGAAGCCGATCGCCGAGATAGCCGCCACGGCAGGCCTCGGCGAGGACGAGATTCTGCAGTACGGACACTACAAGGCCAAGGTCCCGCTGGACGTCGTCCGGAACCGGCCGGACCGGGACGCCAAGCTGGTGCTGGTCACCGGTTGCAGCCCCACGGCCGCCGGCGAGGGCAAGTCGACCACCTCGGTGGGACTCGCCGACGCGCTCAATCTGCGGGGACGCAACCCCGTGCTCTGCATCCGCGAGGCGTCGCTGGGACCCGTCTTCGGGATCAAGGGCGGGGCAGCCGGCGGGGGCTATTCGCAGGTCGTCCCCATGGAGGACATCAACCTCCACTTCACCGGCGACTTCCACGCGATCACCTCCGCGCACGCGCTCCTGTCGGCCATGCTCGACAACCACCTCTTCCGGCCGAACAGCACGGGGCTGGACCACCGGCGCATCACGTGGGGACGGGCCGTAGACATGAACGACCGGGCGCTGCGCAACGTGATCGTCGGGCTGGGCGGGCCCTTCGGCGGGATCCCGCGCGAGGACGGCTTCATGATCACGGCCGCGTCGGAGGTCATGGCGATCTTCTGCCTGGCGAAGAACCTGGCCGAACTGGAACATCGGCTGGGCAGCATCGTGGTGGGGTACACCCGGGACCGCGAACCCGTCACCGCGCGGGAACTCCATGCCCACGGGGCCATGACGGCGCTGCTCCGCGATGCGTTCGCGCCGAACCTGGTGCAGACGCTCGAGAACAACCCCGCGTTCATCCACGGCGGACCGTTCGCGAACATCGCCCACGGCTGCAACTCGGTCATCGCCACGCGCACGGCGCTCAGGCTGGCCGATTACGTGGTGACCGAGGCCGGCTTCGGCTCGGACCTGGGCGCCGAGAAGTTCTTCGACATCAAGTGCCGCACTGGAGGACTGGTTCCCGATGCCGTGGTCCTGGTCGCCACCATCAAGGCGCTCAAGATGCACGGCGGCGTCCCGAAGAACGATCTGCTGCGCCAGGACAGCGAGTCCGTGGCGAAGGGTTGCGTCAACCTGGGGCAGCATCTCGCCATCCTGAGCCGGTTCGGCGTCCCGGCGGTGGTGGCGATCAACCGCCACG
>CAZTOF010000849.1:0-1667 GCA_964615515.1 uncultured Gemmatimonadaceae bacterium | reverse complement strand
CGAACAGGTTCACCAGGTCGTCCAGGGGGTTGGACCCGAGGAGGACCAGGTCCGCACGCTGTCCCGGCGCGATCGTCCCGAAATTGCCTTCCAGCCCGAGGTGCGAGGCCACGTACTCGCCCACGGTGACGGTTCCGCTCTTCAGAATCTCGTAGTTGGTCATTCCCGCTGCGGCCATCACCTGCAGCTCCCGGGCCAGCGCGATCCCGGGCACGTTGAAGAGCTGGGGCGAGTCGGTTCCCATCAGGATCCCGGCGCCAGCGTCGGACAGCGCCTTGAGGATCCGCCTGCGCAGCTCGAGGTAGCGCTCGACCTCCTCCGGCGTCCCCCAGCCGCGACCCGCCCGCCGCCGCCAGCCCTCGCGCGTCGCCGGCGACACATACCGCATCTCGGGCTGCCGCAACATCTCGTCGGGGTTCGGCGCGCCGTACAGGTTCTCCCACAGGTACATCGTCGGCACCACGTAGACGTCGTGCTCGACGCTGAGCCGGATGATCGCTTCGAGCCGGTCCTCGTCCACGCCGCCCGCCAGCCCTCCGAGGCGGATCGGGCCGGCTCCCACCTGGGCCTGCGCGCCGTCCGGAGCGATCGCCTGCACGTACCCGTCCAGGTGGTCGACGGTGGACATGCCGGTCTCGATCGCGTGCACCAGTCCCACGTCGGCGGGGACGTGGCCGGCCCAGGTGAGGCCCACCTCGCGGGCGACCGCCACCATGTGGTCCCACGTCTCCCGCGACACGCCGGGGTGGATCTTCTGCAGATGGTATCCGGCCGCCGCGTGGGCGCGCACGAGTCTCTCCGCGGCCTCCGGCGCCGGGGCCGAGCGGCCGTTGATCGAGGGCGCGCCGACGTAGAAGTTCGGCCCGAGCACCTCGCCGCGTTCGATTTCGGCCGCGAGGGGGATCTGGTAGGGCGACCCCAGCATGCCCCGGATCGTGGTGACGCCGTTGGCGACATAGAGGAAGAGGATGTCCTCGACCTCGTCCCGGGGCGGGTCGACACCGGGCGGAACGTGGGCGTGCATCTCGGCGAGTCCGGGCATGAGAAACCGGCCGGTCCCGTCGATCACGGTGGCGCCGGGGGGTACTTCGACTTCGTTCACCGGTCCGACAGCGGCGATCACGCCGTCCCGGACGACGACGGTCCGGCCGGGTCGCACCTCGTCCGAGGACATCGGCAGGATGGACACGCCGGTGAACGCGGTCGGCCCGGAGATGGTCCGGCCGGGTGCGCGGAGAGGCCCGGCGGGGATGCATCGGCACTCGAATGCCGTGGGGATCCCGTCCACGGGGTGCCGGGCCTCGCCGGGCGTGAGGGCGGTCAGCGATGTTGCCGCTGCCAGGGTTGCGGATAGCCGGATCTTCATCGTCTTCGTGTGCATCGTGCCGGATTCTCTCGGGGGAGGATTCTCTCGGGGGTGGAGGTGACAGCGCCCGGGGTCCTACCTATCATAGGGCACATGCCGCCTGGCGGCAGGGGGTTTTGTCCACGGCCTCCCGGACTGCTGGACTGGAGAGAGGTCGAAGGAAGCAGGAGAACCACGATGGCACTCGACACCAACGCCTCGAAGCCGGCCTGCAGGCACCGTCGGCAATCCCGCCCTTTCACCGGCGGCACCCTTCTCCTCCTGCTCGCCGGCTTCGAGGCGTTGGTGTCGAGTGCCATCG
>CAZTOF010000848.1:0-4030 GCA_964615515.1 uncultured Gemmatimonadaceae bacterium | reverse complement strand
AGACTGTTCCACGTGAAACAATCGTTTGGGTTGGGGGGTCGGCTGGAACTCTGGCCGAGGGGCGCACTACGCTTGTCTTCCTTGGATTTCGGTGTCCGCTCTCGTGGGGCCTTCTGGTGCGGAGCCGCCTGTCCGGGCAAGAGTTGAAGAGGCCGAAGTGAGCCGTTCTGCTTCCATCCCCGTCGCGTTACAACGGGGCCCCCGAGCCCCCCCGGTGGACCTGGCGAGAGGGTCATCATCAATCTTGTTCCACGTGGAACATGGCTCGGTGTTAGATTGCGGTGGTCCAGCAACACATACTTCGGCGACTTGGCCGGAGTGGGGGTCGCCGTCCCGCCTCCCGTCCCGGTTGAGTTTTCACCAAACCCCGGTGCCCCCCAGAACCGCGGAGATCTTTGGCGAATTTGACCTCCATTATCGCGTTGGCAAACCAGAAGGGCGGGGTCGGCAAGACGACGACCGCCGTGAACCTCGGGGCCGCGCTGGCTCGTGACGGTTCGCGCGTCCTCCTCGTGGACATCGATCCCCAGGGAAACGCCTCGAGTGGATTGGGTGTGGTCGACCGGGAGACGATACCGACGACGTACGATGTTCTGATCCGCGGACTGCCCGCCTTCAGGGCGATACGCTGTCCCAACAGCCAGCCGAAACTGGATCTTCTGCCCGCGAACCGTGATCTCGTAGGTGCGGAGGTGGAACTCGTGGACGTGCGGGATCGTGAGACCATCCTCCGCGAGACCCTGGCACCTGTCGCCGACAACTACGACTTCGTCTTCATCGACTGCCCGCCGTCGCTGGGGCTTCTGACCCTGAACACCCTCGCAGCTGCACATTCCGTCCTGATACCCATTCAATGCGAATTCTACGCGCTGGAGGGGCTTTCCCAACTGCTGGGCACGGTGAAGCTCGTGCAGCGCAGCCTCAACCCGGGACTGACCATCGAAGGTGTTCTCCTGACTATGTACGACCGGCGCCTGAGCCTGTCGCGCCAGGTCGCGATCGAGGCCAAGAGGTACTTCGGGGATCTGGTGTTCGACACCGTGATCCCGCGAAACGTGAGCATCGCGGAGGCTCCGAGCTTCGGCAAACCGGTTGCCGACTACGCGCCGGATTCGGCGGGCGCGCGCAGGTACGCGGACCTGGCAAGAGAAATCGTGGCCAGAAAGACAGGCTGATCAAGGAAGATGGAATCCCCTCGGGCAAAGCAAGGGAGCGGAAGAGTACCAATGAGCCGGAGCGATCGTTTGGGGCGGGGGCTGAGCGCACTTCTGGGGGAATATGCGGGAGGAGCTGCGGTGGCTGTCGGCGACTCCACGCCGCCCGAGAAACTCCCCGTGCGGGCGATCGCCCCCAACCCGTTTCAGCCCCGCAGGGAATTCCGGGCGGCGGACCTTGCCGAACTTGCAGCGTCGATCGAGGTCAACGGACTTCTACAGGCGATCGTGGTCCGAAAGTCGGCCACCGGGAGAACGTTCGAACTCGTGGCCGGCGAGCGCCGGCTGCGCGCCGTCAAGCAACTGGGTTGGAGGGACATTCCGGCCCAGATCCGGGACGTGGACGACCGGACGCTTCTGGTCCACGCACTGGTCGAGAACATTCAGCGGGAGGACCTGGGCCCGCTGGAAGAGGCCAGGGGATACGAGACACTTCGGGATAATTTCGGTTTCTCGCAGCAGAAGATAGCCACGGCGGTCGGAAAGAGCCGCTCTACGGTGGCCAACATGCTGCGCCTCCTGACCCTGCCGCCGTCGGTCCGGCGACTCCTCGAGGAGGGCAGGCTCTCGATGGGTCACGGTCGGGCGATACTGGCCGTGGAAGACCCGGTCAGGGCCGCGGAACTCGCCCGGGCAGCGGCGGCGGAGGGCTGGTCGGTGCGAAAGACCGAGAGGACGATACGTGAGGCGCGGGACGGCACCGGGGAGGCTACGACATCCGGAAACGGCAAGGACGGGAAGGCGGATCCTGCGATCGGCGTCCTGGAAGAGGCGCTCGGCGGCCATTTGGGGGCACGGGTTGCCATTCAATGGAAGGGAAAGGGCACGGGCGCGATCAGGATCGCATTCAACGGGCCCCGGGAACTGGAGCGGCTTTTCGCGGCCGTGACCGGCCAGGAGGCATCGGAGGTCGTGGGATAGATTGTCTCACGCCCCGGGGACATGCCTGACGGGCTCCGAACCCGAAGCGGCCCTGGTGTCCCGGGTGCTTTGTACCTTGGCATTCGCGCGGTGGGGGTGAATATTGCGGAGCGTTCATCCGCGAGAGCAGGCCGGGGGCCGCGCTCCGCATAATCAGGTGGGGAAAGCCGCAAGGAATTGAAGTCAGGCAAAACGAGGGAGTCCAGGCGCGACGGGGGCGTGTCGCTGATCGTGGTTCCCGCTGGCGGATCGGAGCCGCGGACCTTCGAGTTCTCGCATCGTCGCCTGCGGCTGTTGGCGGCTCTTGCGACGTTTCTGGGAGTCGCGGTCGTCGCCATGGCGGCAAGCTGGGTGCCGCTGGCGAGACGTGCGGCGCATTCGGACGATCTGGCCCGGCAGGTCGATTCCCTGGCGTCGCGGCAGGCGAGACTGGAACAGCTCGCCCGGCGCATCGACCGGCTGGAGGGGGTGCACGAGAACTACAACGTGCGGCTTGGAGTCTCGGGCTCGGCGGATTCCGCACTGTGGGTTCCGGCGACCGGGGCCTCGGCCGGCGGAGGCGAGGCGCTGCCGGGCGACGGTACGGATACCGAGCCGACCGTATGGCCGCTCACCGTCGCGGGAGCCGTGACCAGGTCACACCTGGGGGGAGCCGCCGCCGATCATCCCGGCATCGACATCGCGGTACCCACCGGTTCCTACGTCAGAGCGGCCGGGGGCGGGGTCGTCCTCGAAGCGGCCCAGGATCCGGACTACGGCCTCTTCATCCTCATCGATCACGGCAACGGGGTGCGAACTCGCTATGGCCACGCGTCCTACCTGGTTTCGGACAGGGGGTGGACCGTGCGGCGGGGGGAGGTCATCGCCCTCTCCGGCTCCACCGGCAAGTCTACCGCGCCGCATCTCCATTTCGAGATATTGAAGAACGGAAGACCCATCGATCCGTTTTCGATGGTCACGCCACCGTAAGCCACCAGGGCGATCCATATGCGAGAGAAGGCAGGGCACGTCATGTCAAAGGTCCGGGCCACCCCGGCCGCGTCTTCGGAAAAGGTGATTTCGATCATCGGACCGGGGATGCATATCGTCGGTGACTGCGACACCACGGACACGGTTCGAATCGAGGGCCGGGTCGAGGGCTCCGTACGCGCGGAGAAGGCGGTTGTGATCGGAAAGGGCGGACACGTGACCGGAGATATCCAGACGCAGGATGCCGTAATCGCGGGAACGGTCAGGGGGGCGCTGGACGTGGACTCGCGGCTCGAGCTTCAGGCCACCTGCGTGATCGACGGTGAGATCCGCGCGACCCGGCTGAAGCTTGACGAGGGGGGGATCGTGAACGGCAGCGTGAGCATCGGGCGGAAGGAGGCGGGGGCGACGCAGGCTTCCGCGGCCTCGGTGCCGTCCCGGCCATCGGCCGGCCCCAAGGGCTTGGACAAGGTGGCCGGCGGCTTGCGGGGTTCGCGGAAGGCGAGGCCCAAGGCCAAGATGGCGAAGTAGCCGATTCGCGCGGCGCGGATGCCTGCGGTGCGGCTGGCGGACATCGCCGGATTCCTCGATGAGTACCTCGCGGTAGAGGACTGGCCGGACTACCCCCACGCACTGAACGGACTTCAGGTGGAAGGGCCCGAAGCCGTGTCGCGATTCGCCGTAGCGGTCGATGCCAGTGAGGCGGTCATCGGCGAAGCCGGGGAATGGGGGGAGTTGCTCATCGTCCATCACGGGCTCTTCTGGAGTGGCCTGCAACCGCTTGCGGGGCCCCACTTCCGACGCGTCAGGCTGCTCATCGAAAGCGGGACGGCGCTCTACAGCGCGCACCTGCCCCTGGACGGGCACGCGGAGGTGGGCAACTCGGCCGTGCTGGCGCGCAACCTGGGAATCGCTGCCCTCGAACC
>CAZTOF010000847.1:0-6517 GCA_964615515.1 uncultured Gemmatimonadaceae bacterium | reverse complement strand
GGGTAGGGGGGGCGGTAGGCGTCGAAGAGGTCGCCGGCGTGGACGATCAGGTCGGGGCGTTCGGCGGTGGCCACTTCGAGGAGCGCGCGCAGGGCCGCGCGGTGGTCCTCCGTCCTGTCGTGGCGTCCGAGCTTCGCGCCGAGGTGCCAGTCGGCGGTGTGGAGGAGTTTCATGGTGGTTGCTTCGCGACCGAGCCGCGCTGCTTCCGCTCAATATGTAAAGGGGACATTACATTATGTCAGGTAAAATATACATTTCTTGCTCTTTCTTTCGTTGCGCTCTGTTATCCCGGCCCCACGCCGCTCCCGGCCCCTGGGGCGGCCATGTCCGAAGGGGGCGCGGTCAGTGGGGAAGGCATGAAATGAAGCGGGACGAAGCAAGACTCGGGGCGTCCGCGGTTCCCCGCAAGCTGGGGGACAGCCAGATTTGCGTGCGGCCGGCGACCGCCAACATCGAAGCGCGGACGAGAGTCGCCAGCGGCTCCGTCGGTGCGTTAGTTTCCGGCATGGTCGCTTCTCCAGGTACTCGGTCCACCCCCCGCCGGATCACCGCCATGCCCCCGGTCCAACCCATGCGGAAGTCGAACAAGTTTCCCGCTGATCCCCGGCCCGCCATAAGCACCTCCGGATTCCAGCGCGCCCTCGACCACATCCGTTCCGTCTCGGAGACGGAAGCCCGGAAGTGCCGCCTGTTCGAGAGTGTAGGGGAGAATGAGTAGAGTCGCTGTTGCGAAGACGGTCGACCCCAACCGGATGCGTCCCGACGATCGCCCAGTCCACGACTGGTACCGCTTCGTCCTCTCTTACCCGCCTCATCTGGTTCGGGACTACCTGGAGCGTCTCGGCGTCGGCACTGCCGACACTGTCCTCGATCCATTCTGCGGAACCGGGACGACCCTCGTCGAATGCAAGAAGCGGGGCGTCGACAGCGTGGGTCTCGAGCGGAATCCCATGGCCCACTTCGCGAGTTGGGTCAAGGTCGACTGGTCGGTCGATCCGGAACGGCTGGCCGAGTATTCGGACGCGGTGGCGCAGAGCGCGAAGGCGACGCTGATCGACGAGGGAGTGGACGACTGGGCCGATCTGCCCCTGCTGACCGGGAATGGTCCCGGCCCGGCCTCGATCCGCACCTTGGAGCCGAGTCGCTCCAAGCTTCTGCTGAAGAACTCCATCAGTTCCGTCCCGCTGCACAAGACTCTGGTGACTCTTGATACGGTCGATCGGCTCGGTGAACCTCAGATGCGTGCCTACGGTCGTCTCGCTCTGGCCACCGGCCTCGTGAGAACCATCGGCAACCTGAGATTCGGACCCGAGGTCGGTGTCGGGCGCATCAAATCCGATGCGTCGGTGGTGGACATCTGGCATGCCAACATGAAGACCATCATCACGGACATCCGGGCTGTCTCCAACGGACCGGCCGCGACAGCCGGAGTCCTGCGGGCCGACGCCAGGGACGCCGGAGGAGTCCTCCCTCCGCAGTCGATCGATGCTGTCATCACGTCTCCGCCCTATCCGAACGAAAAGGACTACACCCGAGCGACCCGCCTCGAATCCGTCATCCTGGGCTTCATCAGGCACCCCAAGGACCTGCGAGCCCTCAAGCGCGACATGGTTCGGTCGAATACCAGAGGCGTGTACAAGCTCGACGACGACGACATCGCGGTCGAGGCATACCCTGAGATCGGAACAATCGCGGACGAAATCGAGCGACGCCGAGTCGCCCTCGGCAAGACATCGGGATTCGAGCGGATGTACGCTCGTGTGGTCAAACTCTATTTCGGCGGCATGGCGAGGCACCTCGCGTCGCTGCGAACAGTACTGCGGCCCGGCGCGAAGCTCGCCTACGTGGTGGGAGACCAGGCTTCCTACCTGAGGGTCATGATCCGAACCGGTCAGCTGCTCGCCGGCATCGCACAGTCGCTGGGGTACGAGGTCATCGACATCGACTTGTTCCGCACCCGGCTGGCTACGGCCACCCGCGCGCAACTAAGGGAAGAGGTGCTTCTGCTGCGCTGGCCGGGCGATTCGTCGAGTGGAGCGAACCATGGCAACTAAGAACCGCTACGCTGCCATCGTCGAGGCGATCTTTCACGGCCGGTACGAAGCGGGGGACACGTCGGTCGAGTTCCGTCGCGATCAGATTACATCGGTTGCGATAAGTTTGGGACTGGCTCCACCAAGTAACCTCGGGGACGTCATCTACACCTTCAGATACCGACGCCCTCTGCCGGACAGCATACGGGCCACGGCATCTGCAGGGAAAACCTGGATCATCCGGGCCGCTGGAACGGCGCGGTACAGATTCGATCTGGTGACCGACATTCCCCTGACGCCCAACCCGAATCTCACAGTCACGAAGATTCCGGACGCGACACCCGGTATGGTTGCCAAGTACGCATTCAGCGACGAGCAGGCAGTCCTAGCGCGCGTCCGGTACAACAGGTTGATCGACGTGTTTCTCGGAATCGCCTGCTACTCGCTCCAGAATCACCTGCGGACCTCGGTGGGCGGGATGGGGCAGGTGGAAACGGATGAACTGTACGTGGGCGTGGACAAGCAGGGTGTCCACTACGTGATTCCCGTTCAGTGACCCATTCGAGGGAGCAGCCGGCCAGCGGTGGAGGTACCATGACCACCCCCTACTCCGACCCGGCCCTCGAAGCCATGATGGCCGCCCTCGAGTCCGAGCTCGTCGAGCGCAAAGAGTCCCTCCGCAAGGCCCCGCCGGGCAAGGACGGCCCCATCGAGCGCATCCGTCAGGCGGTGTGCGCCTTCGCCAACGATCTTCCGGGACACGGACGCGCCGGTGTAGTCTTCGTAGGCACCGGGGACGACGGCACGCCTTCGGGCATCCCCATCACCGACCGTCTCCTCCTCCGCCTAGCCGACATCAAGACCGACGGACACACCCTTCCCCCTCCGACCATGTCGGTGGAGAAGCGGGTGTTGGCCGGGCACGACGTAGCCGTCGTCACCGTCCACCCGTCCGACGCGCCGCCCGTGCGGGCCCGAGGCCGAATCTGGATCCGCGTGGGGCCGCGTCGCGCCATCGCCACCGCGCAGGACGAGCGCATCCTCAACGAGCGCCGCCGCCACCGCGACGCGCCCTTCGACCTTCGCCCTCTCTACCGCGCCACCCTCTCCGATCTCCACATCCGCCGCTTCGAGGAGGACTACCTGCCGGGCGCCCTTGACCCGGAGACGCTCGCCGCGAACGACCGCACCCAGGAGGAACGCCTGGCCGCCGCGCGGATGATCCTCTCCGTCGAAGACCCTGTTCCCACCATCGTAGGAATGCTCGCGCTCGGCCGCAGTCCCCAGGACTTCCTTCCGGGCGCGTACATCCAGTTTCTGAGGATCGAGGGCACCGGGCTGGCCGACCCGATCCGCGACGAGGCGCGCTGCACCGGGGATGTCAAGAAGCAACTCGACAGGCTCATCCTCAAGCTCGACGCGCACAACCGCACCTCGGTGGAGATCACCTCGGGTCCCCGGGAGATCCGACGCTACCTCCAAGCCCCGGACGCGCTTCGGCAGATCGCCTACAATGCCGTCATGCACCGGACCTACGAGGAAACCAACGCCCCCGTTCGGGTGACCTGGTACAACGACCGGGTGGAATTCACGAGTCCCGGCGGGGCCTACGGGCATGTCACGGCGGAGGACTTCGGGCGGCCCGGGCTGGCCGACTACCGCAACCCCAGCCTGGCCGAAGCGATGCGCGTTCTGGGGATCGTCCAACGGTTCGGCGTCGGAATCGGCATCGCTCGCGACGCGCTGGGTCGGAACGAGCAGGATGCCCCCGAGTTCGAGGTGCGTCCGAACTACGTGCGCTGCGTCATCCGTGCCAGACAGATGACCACAGCATGATATCATTCTCGCCAGTCGTATGATATCACTCCCGCCCATCACCCGTGCACGCACCGGATCGGCACCAAGTCGGCACCAGGCTGGCACCAAGTCGGCACCGAGTCAGTGCCACAGCGGCCGCCCGGAACCTGCCTACCCGCCTCAGCCTGCGGCCACCTCCGTGCCCTCGTTCAGTATGGCGACGTACCGGTCGTAGACGAACAGTCGGCCGCGCCGCCTGCCAGTCGTCTCGCGAGCGACCCCCAGGTCGACCAACACCTTCATGCCGGCCGACGCACCCGAGAAGGAGAGACCCGCGCGATCCGCAGCCGCTGAGATGGACAGAATCGGTCTCTCGCGCAGCGCGGCGTACACGCGCAGGGCCGATCCGGCGCGCCGCCCGGATTGCTCGATGATGCTCCGGTCGTTCGCGAACAGTTCCAGGAGTCGCCTGGTCGTGCGCACGGCTCCGTCGGCCACCACGCGCATGCCCTCCAGGAAGAAGGCGACCCAGGCCTCCCAGTCGCCCGAGGTCCGCACCTCGTCCAGTAGCTCGTAGTAGGTGCGCCTGTGCTGCTTGAGATAAAGACTCAGGTACAGGAGCGGCTCCTGGAGCACTCCGGCGTGAAGGAGCAGAAGGGTCACCAGCAGTCGCCCGACTCTTCCGTTGCCGTCCAGGAAGGGGTGGATGGTCTCGAACTGGACGTGTGCCAGCGCGATTCGGACCAGGGTGGGCAGATCGCTGCCTTCGTCATGGAGAAACAGCTCCAGGTCGCCCATGCATCTCCGGACGGCCGCGTGCGGCGGGGGCACGAACGTGGCGTTGCCCGGCCTGGACCCACCGATCCAGTTCTGCGACCGGCGGAATTCCCCAGGGTCCTTCGTGCTCCCGCTTCCTCTGGAGAGCAGCACGCCATGAATCTCCCGGATGAGGCGGTTCGACAGAGGGAAGTCGTCCCTGAGCCGACGGTGTCCGTGTTCCATCGCCGCCACGTGGTTCGCGGTCTCGACCACATCGTCCAAGGGGACTCCGGGAGCTTGCTGGATCTCGTGAAGCAGCAGGTCCGACAGCGACGACTGCATTCCTTCGATCTGGGAGGAGAGCACCGCCTCCTTTCGGATGTAGACGTAGGTCAGGAGAGTGTGGTCGGGAATCAGGCTGGACATTCCGTCGAGGCGGCCGAGGCTCATCGCAGCGGCTTCCAGGGTCGAGCGAAGAGGTCCGTCCAGCACCAGCGGAGGATTCGGCGGGAGCGGTGCGGGCACGAACGCGTTGACTCGTTCGCCGCCGGTCACGGTGAGCCCGTGTCTTCCGGTAGGTCCTCGGAGCATCGGGGGGGCGCTCTTATTCCGAGTAGGCGAATGAAGGGTTACGCTATTCTACATTTCCCTCGATTACAGAATAGCGAGGGTGGCAACGCTGCTCAAGAGGGCCCCGCGACCACGCTGCCCGGGCGGTTACACCCCGCCGCTCACCCGCTATTCGTCGTTTCGCGATAACGCGAACCACTGTTCCGTTTTGGAAGCGTACTCGTAATAGTGGTGGGAGCCCCACCGGGCGCGATGCGTCATCCGGGCCAGTCGGAGGAAACCCCTCTCACACCCTTCCGATCCGCTCGCGGAGCGTGCCGATCTCCCACAACGGGACCACCGTGATCCGCTCGCACACCTGGTATGTCCTCGGTGCGGGGCACACCACGAACAAGTGATCCACCTCCAGCGCATTCGCCGCGGCGCGAGTCCTGCGCGAAACGGACGGCGACTCGCTGAACTTGATCTCGAATCCCGTCCAGCGACCCTCGACGGTGGCCAGCAAGTCCAGCTCGCCGCCCCCGTGCGCGGCCCAGAACCATGCATCCGCCGGACGCAGGACGCGTAGAATCTGCTCGATTGCGAACCCCTCCCAGGATGCTCCGACACGCGGATGCGAGAGCAGTGCCGTGTCCTGTGGGATGCCCAGAAGGGTATGAAGCAGGCCCGTGTCGCGCAGGTAGACCTTGGGCGCCTTGACCTGGCGTTTGGCGATGTTGTGGAACCAAGGCTGCAGCTGCCGGACCATGAAGGTGCCGGTCAGCAGGTCCAGATAGCGGCGCACGGTCTTGTCCGACAGCGACAGCGCGCGTCCCAGGTTGGACGCGTTCCACGTCTGGCCGTGCGAGTGCGCCAGCATGGTCCAGAAGCGACGCATCGCCGCCGCGGGAATGGAAATCCCGAGCTGGGGCACGTCCCGCTCCAGGAACGTGCTCACGAACGAGTCCCGCCAGGCCCGGCTGTCGTCATCGGAGGGCGCCAGATAGGAGCGGGGGAAGCCTCCGCGCACCCAGAGGTCGCGCCAGTGAGGCACGCCGGTCTCGTCGAGGCCGAAGCCGCTCATTTCGATGAGTTCCACCCGCCCGGCCAGCGTTTCCGAAACTCCCCGCACCAGATCCGGCGACGCGCTGCCCAGGACCAGAAACCGCGTCCGAAAACCCGGCCGGTCCACAAGCACCCGAAGAGCCGGGAAGAGCTTCGGCATCCGCTGCACCTCGTCCAGCACCACCAGTCCATCCAGGGATCCCAGAACGAGCTCGGGATTGGCGAGTGCGCGGACATCCGGTTCCGACTCCAGATCGAAGAGCGTGGCCTTCCGCCCGGCGGCGAACTGCCGTGCGAGCGTGGTCTTGCCGCAT